>DATEGH010000099.1:0-4527 GCA_035280185.1 Terriglobales bacterium | reverse complement strand
CGCGGCGCTACGCAGTTGCGAAAAGAGTTCGCGTTGATCCGCCAGCGCGGATATTCCATCGACAATGAAGAAGCCTATCTGGGCTCGCGCTGCATTGGGGCGCCCATCTTTGAGGCCTCGGGAAAGATCGCAGCGGCGCTGAGTGTCTCCGGTCCTACCACCCGGGTCACGCGCGAGAGGGTCCCAGTGATGGCCGCCACGGCAAAGAATGCCGCCATCGCGATCTCGCGAACCCTTGGCTATGCAATTGCCGGAAAAGCGTCTGACGAACCGCGCGGAGAAGAGCGCGCGATTGGCGTCGCTCGGTAATTCCAACCTGGCTGGAGGTTTTGTTGACCCGATGCCCGCAGTGAGCTCGTCCTCACCTTTGCTAGACCTCAAGCCCCCCAAGCCTACGCCAAAAAACTGAGACAAAATGTCTCTGATGGCGGAGTTTTTAGATAAATCTATTTATATCAATTGATTAGGAGAAATCTTCTGCTTTGGCGCTGCTCTTGCGCCAGACGAAGTGTCCCAATTTCCGCCGCTGACAATCTTTGTCACTCCATACAAAACAAAGCACTTATTGATTTCCACAGCTCTGGTTTTTCGCGTGCACTATATCTCGGCGAGGTTAAGTCACCACTATGTCCAAGTGCAGCAAAACCATCGTCTTCGTACTCAGCCTGATGGCTGTAATGGCTGGGTTCAACCTTTCCTCCCCTCAAGTAAAGCACGTGCTTAGCACGGTTGCCTCAGCAGTTTGGGGCTCCTAAGCATGCGCATTGCGATAACCCGCGCACGACTTGAAGAGCGCGGAGCAAGTGAAAGTGAACCTCCCCAGAGCTTCACAAAATTTGCAGGGAGTTTAAGAAAGAGAACCCTAATGAAACCGCAAACGAAAACGAAAGGTGCAGTAGGCCAGTTCTGGCGCTTGCACCTGGTCGCCGCGATGCTGCTGGTTTTCGCAACTGCAGCGTTCGCCGCTCCAGGAAACAGCAAGCACGGGCCTAAAGCTGCGCCAGACCTCGACAATTTTCCGGCGAACGCGGATGGCACAGTTAGTGTGATCATCCAGCTTGCCCCGAATACGCCTCCGGGGCAGGTCAAGCAGTTTGCCCGGAGCATCAACCGAAATCTAAACGGGATCGGCGCAGTTGCGGCAAACGTTCCTGTTTCAGTGCTGGATAAGTTGCTGGCCAATGGTTGGGTGAAATATGTATCGCCCGATCGCCCGAACAAGTCCGCATGGGACGACGCTCCCGAGCCTGTGAATGACGCTGCTGCGCGTCAGAGCTACGGCGTCGACGGAACTGGAATCGGCATCGCGGTCATCGATAGTGGTGTTTATCAGCACGATGACCTGCAGAGCGCCGACATGAAGTCTTCGCGCATAGTGTACAGCGAGAGCTTCGTGCCTGGAGACTCCAGCACGAACGATGCCTACGGACACGGCACGCACGTAGCTGGAATTCTGGCCGGCGACGGTCATGATTCAGCTAGTCGTTTCTACGGCATCGCGCCTAATGCCAACATCATCAACCTGCGCGTGCTCGACGCCAACGGCGGCGGCTCCGATAGCCAGGTGATTGCGGCTATCAATCGCGCAATCCAGTTGAAGAATCAATACAACATCCGCGTGATCAACCTCTCACTCGGACGTCCGGTATACGAGTCCTATACGCTCGATCCGCTGTGCCAGGCAGTGGAAGCCGCTTGGCAGCAAGGAATCGTGGTTGTAGTTGCGGCCGGCAACATGGGACGCGACAACAGCTTCGGCGAGCAGGGCTATGCGACCATCGAAGCTCCCGGCAACGATCCGAACGTGATCACGGTCGGTGCCATGAGTCCGCAGGGAACCTGGACGCGTACTGACGACATCGCCGCCAGCTACAGCTCTAAGGGCCCCACACTGCTGGATCACATCCTGAAGCCTGACATCATGGCTCCGGGCAACAAGATCACTTCTCTGCTTTCACCGGGGTCGACCTTGGGCACGCTGGCTCCTCTGACGGCGGTCATCAAGCCAACACAGCTTTCATGGCTTTGCGACGTGAGGACGGGTCAAACCAGTTGCGGTGCAACTTCACCTGGTCCGCAGTACCTGCAATTGAGCGGTACCAGCATGGCGACGCCAGTAGTCGCCGGTGGCGCTGCGCTGATGATCCAGAGCAATCCGAATCTCACGCCTGACGCTGTCAAGGCGCGCATGATGAAGACGGCCTGGAAGGGCTATCCCGCTCGCGGCAATAGCTGGTCGCGTGATGTTCGCGGCAACACCTACCTGCAACAGTATGATGCTTTCACGATCGGCTCCGGATATTTCGATGTTCAAGCCGCTCTGGGAGACACGACTGTTGTCAACGGTGGCGCGACTTCACCCACCGTGGTCTTCAACCCGCTCACTCAGACCGCCACGCTGGTCAACGGCAACTCGGTGGTTTGGGGACAGAGTGTGGTTTGGGGACAGGATCCGCTGTTTGCTGACTCAGTCGTCTGGGGTCAGTTCACGGTTGACGCCACGGCGGTGGTTTGGGGCAACTCAGTAGTTTGGGGCCAAGCCGGCACTGACGCCTGCAGCATGGTTTGGGGTCAGAGCGTGGTTTGGGGTCAACTCAGCGATGCTCTCAACGCGCTGAGCGACGGCGACCCTGGCGATCCAAGCGATACCGATACAACGGATTCAGGTGGCACTATCACCGATTCCGACACAGTAAATCCGCCCGCTCCGACTACCACGGGAGGTACCCTGTGAAGACCTCCGCTAAGATTTTCGTCGCCCTAGTTGTCCTGTCGGGACTCGCGGTGTTGGTAGAGGCGGTCCTGCATGCACACTCGGCTGATCACGTTCGCGTTGCTTCATTCTTGATCGTGGCGTGCTTGGCCGCGCGGCTGAAAGTTAAGCTGCCGGGTCTGACAGGCAGCATGTCGGTAAATCTGCCGTTCATCCTGGTCGCAGCGGCCGAGATGAGCTCGTCGGAAGCGTTAGCAGTTGCCTGCTTCTCGACGTTCGTGCAGTGCTTGCCGCATGCCACGCAAAAATTCAACACGGTTCAGGCCGTGTTCAACTTCGCCAATATGGCTCTGGCTGTTGCCGCGACGCGATTCGTCTTCGGCTTCCCGCCCTTCAACAATGCCGTTGGATCACATGGATTGTTGCTGGCGCTGGCCGCAGGTGGATTCTTCCTGGTCAACACCGTGCCGGTGGCGATCGTAATCTCGCTCACCGAAGCCAAGAACGCCCTGAAGGTGTGGGGACACATCTTCCAGCTTTCGTTCCCGTACTTCGTCGCCAGCGCCGCTATTGCGGGTCTGGTGCTCGCAGCTACGGCACAGATCGGCTGGCAGGTCCCGCTCTTCGTGCTTCCGGTGATGTTCGGAGTCTTCCACTCCTACAAGCGCTACTTCGGTGGCGCCAAGGAGACGGCTCCGGCTCCTGCAGCGGTTGGTGCTCGCGCAGCCACGGTTGCTGGAGACTAACCTCTAACCGGTTTCATTCGCGGTTGCTTGTACCGGCTGTGCCTTTTTGGGGGAGGCACAGCCGGTTTTTTATTTACTTCGGACATCCGGCATTAGCTGGATAAAGCGGCGACGGTTTTTTGCAGGGAATCTTCGCTCTCCACGTTCAGTCCCGTTTTTGACCTGTCGATCTGCCGCAGGAGTCCGGTCAGCACCTTCCCCGGTCCGACTTCCACGAAGCGCTCCACACCGCTCGCGATCAGAAGCTGGATAGAGCGCACCCACTGCACTGCCCCAGTCACCTGGCGGATAAGCGCATCGCGAGCCGCATCGCCATCCTTCACCAGCCTGGCATCGACGTTCGTGGCGACAGGAACCGTTGGCGCTGCGAAACGCAGATTGCGAAGATCCTCGGCGAGCCGGTCCTGCGCCGGTTGCATCAGCGAACAATGAAAGGGAGCGCTCACCGCCAGCATTACCGCGCGCTTAGCGCCTTTCTCTTTCGCCAATTCCGCCGCGCGCTCCACGGCAGCCTTGCTGCCGGAAATGACAATCTGGTCCGGAGAGTTGATATTCGCAGGCGCTACCGTCCCGCCGACCTCCTGCTGGGCCTGGCTGCAGGCGGCCTCGAGCCGCTCCAGCCCTAGCGCGAGCACAGCAGCCATTGCTCCGACTCCCACAGGCACCGCTTCCTGCATGTATTTCCCGCGTTTGGCCACCGTGCGCACCGCGTCAGCAAAACTTAACGTGCCGGCGCAAACGTGTGCTGAGTACTCGCCCAGACTGTGTCCAGCGACATATGCCGGTTTGACCCCTTTCTCAGTCAAAACACGTTGCGCGGCGACGGAAACAGTGAGGATCGCAGGCTGGGTGATCTCTGTCAGCTTCAGCTTATCTTCAGGGCCTTCGAAGCAAAGCTTCGAAAGCTCATAGCCCAGGGCTGAATCGGCTTCCGCGAACGTATCGCGAGCAATGGAGTAGATATCGGCAAATTCCTTGCCCATGCCGACACTTTGCGAGCCTTGTCCGGGAAAAAGGAATGCGAGGGGAGCTTGTGCCATGGCGAACCACTGAATGTAGCAGACGCTG
>DATEGH010000098.1:0-4722 GCA_035280185.1 Terriglobales bacterium | reverse complement strand
CACAGGACCGGTGAGCTGCTGGAATTTCAATGTGAAATACAGCTTGCGGCGGTAGAGTTCGGAATGATCTTCTCCGTCTTTCCGGCGCAGCAGCAGGATGTCGCGCAGGAAATCAAAACTCGCCGGAGCTTTATCAGGATTCAGGCGCTTGGCCCGCACGATGGCTTGATTGATGTACGCCTCATCGCGCTCGCTGATCTCGCCGCGCTCGTCAATGTAGGTGCGATACACGGGGAAGCAGGCGATAGTCTCGCGGATCACGTCGCGTAGCGTCTTGCGCGTGTAATCGCGGGCAAAGCGGTCTGAAATCGAAAGTTCGTCGAGAATATGGGCCAGCACGTTCACTTCACTGGCAAGCGACGCGTGCATGATGAGCTTTTTGCTGTTATAGATGAGCGCGTCCACGTCCTGCGATCCGCCGGCGAACCGCTGGTAGATGTTGGTAAACGCCCGTTCATTGCGTCGTTGAATGAGAACGTTGTTGACCAGCGCGGTGAACTCATAGCCTGATGTGCCGTCCACCGGCCATTCCGTGCGCAACTCTTCTCCCGGCTCGAGAATCTTCTCGACCACGGAGTAAAGAGGCGCGCCCTCGCTCATCCAGTCATGCTGGCCGAACACCTGCTGCACTTCCTGCTCGATTCCATTTTCGGCCAGCGGCGGCCGCGGGTCGGCGCCGGAGCACTGGCTCGCGGCATAGAGCATCTGCAGACGCACCAGATATTGCCGCGGGTTCAGCAGCCCATCGCAGTGATCGATTCGCACGCCCTGGATCATGTCGTCGGCCAGCAAATGGCGAAGCAGATGATGCGTGGCCGCGAACACGTGCGGGTTTTCCATTCGCAGTCCGATCAGATCGTTGATATCGAAGAAGCGCCGATAATTGATCTCTTCGCCGGAAACGCGCCAATGGGAGAGGCGATACACCTGTGCCTCCAACAGCCGGTGCAGGCAATCAAAGGTGCGTGGCTCTCCTGCACGGCCATTGCATTGTTCCACTGCGCTCTGTGCCATCGTAGCAATTGCCGGGTCGTTGTTGATCAAGTTGCGCAATGACTCTGTCAGCGGCGCAATGGCACGCCGGCGCTGCCGCACCTGTTCGCCATCCGTGGTGCTGTGCGACGGCAAACTCCTAAGGCCAGACAGGATGCTCCGAAGCTGCTGATTGTGGATCTCTCCCGTGACCGTCTCGAAGATCATGGGAATGGTCTGCGGATCCACCGGCAATATCTTGTCGTAGTAATCCACGTGAAAGCGGCCATCGTCCAGCACCAGGCGGATGCGGCCCTGCTCCAGTTCCGCGCCATACTGATCGCTCAGAATCGGGATCAGCAGTTTGTTGTGCAGCTCCGGCTTGAGCGGGTCCCAATCGAGATCAAAGAATTCGGCAAATTTTGACGCTCGGCCGTTGGCCAGCACGTCAGACCACCATGGGTTCGCGCCGAAGCCGATGCCCATGTGATTCGGCACAAAGTCGAGCACCTGCCCCATGCCGTAATTTCGCAGCTCGCGCACCATCGCTTGAAGTTCTTCATAGCTTCCGATCTCAGGATTGAGTTGGTTGTGGTCGGTAATATCGTATCCATGGAGACTTCCCTGGCGCGCTTTCAGAACCGGCGATGAATAGATGTGAGAAACTCCCAAAGCGTGCAGATAACCAATGACCTGCCGCGCGTCCTCGAATCGGAACCCCGCGTTGAATTGCAAGCGGTACGTGGAAACCGGACGAACGCTTCGCTTCTGGGCCGCCAGGCGGTCCAGGCACTCGGAAATTCCGCTCGATTCTGGAGTCAGTACTGTCGGGTTCGCTCTCATGCAGGGCTGCCGTCACCCTTTAGATGCCAAACGAGCAACTCACGCCTGCCGGTAACTCCTGCTGAGCCGGAGCTTTACTAATCAGCGGCGAGGTCTGAAAATAAACGTTTGGGCAAAGGAGCAAGAGCAAGCATGCCAGTGACTGGTGAACTGATCCGAATGATGAATTATGTTGACGACATCGCCGCCACTCTGCGTCGCATCCAGGCGGGTATCACGACGATGAACAATAACAAAAAAAAACGGCTCGCCGATTACATGCGCAAAGCCGATCCTAACTACGTCAAGATGCTCGACACGCTGGAGAAATAGCCGGCATTCATGAGTGAGATCCAAACAATCGCAGTCATCGGCGCCGGCATCATGGGCCGCGGCATAGCCCATGTTGCTGCTCTCGGTGGCTATCGCACCATACTCGAAGACATTCTCCCCGCCAGCCTTCGCCGCGCTGAGGACGAAATCCGCGGCAATCTCGATAAAGCCGTTGACCTGGGCAAGGTTTCTCAGCAGGAGGCCGCAGTTGCCTTCAAACGCCTGGAGTACGCGGGAACAGTTGAGGACGCCACCCGCGATGCCGACCTTGTGATCGAGGCCGTTCCCGAAGAGATGGAGTCAAAGATCGAAATCTTTACTCTTCTCGATAAGATCTGCAAACCGCATACGATCCTCGCTTCGAATACCTCATCGCTCAGCGTCACCGAGATTGCATCCATTACTTATCGCGCACGCAAAATCCTGGGCATGCACTTTTTCAATCCTGTGCACAAGATGAAGCTGCTGGAGATTGTGCGGGCCCTTGAGACCGACGATGACGCTCTGGCAGCGTGTGTGGAAGTCGGCCGGCGAATGGGCAAGGAAGTTGTCGTCGTGCGTGAAGCCCCGGGGTTCATTACCAGCCGCATCAACGCCATGATCGGCAACGAAGCCTTCTACATGCTGCAGGAAGGCATCGCTTCGCCTTCAGACATTGATAAAGCGCTCAAGCTCGGCCTGAACCATCCTATGGGGCCTTTTGAGCTGGTGGATTTGGTTGGTTTGGATACTCGCCTGCACATCCTCGAATACCTGCACAAGTCACTCGGAGAAAAGTTCCGGCCCGCGCCGCTGCTCGTGCAATATGTGAAAGCCGGAAGACTGGGCAGGAAAACGGGAAAGGGCGTGTACGAATATCCCCAGCAGGGGCAAGCTGCAAAGAAGTTGGGTTAGTTCGTTGCTCTCGCAGATCACCCGATGATCCGATCACCAGATGGCAGCCCTCGGTGGCCCCCGATGGTCAGTCGGGGACCCATTTCAGGAGGCGTTGGGTTCTATGCAAGAGCCAAGGGGGAGGGATCTTGTTATTTTGATTCGCTGGCGCCGGACTCTTCCTTCAATGCGCCCTTAAAATTGCGGATGCCATCGCCGAGCCCTTTGCCCAGATCTGCCAGCTTGCTGGGACCGAAAAACAACAGCGCAATAATCAGAATCACCAGCAGATGCATCGGCTGCATAATTCCTTCGAACATAAAATCCTCCGAACTCTTCGTCAACTCGACTGTTATGTTGGCCAGCGCTCGCGATCCACGCCGAACCACATAAGAACTATGTCGCAG
Source organism: Terriglobales bacterium (assembly GCA_035280185.1). Lineage (GTDB taxonomy): Bacteria > Acidobacteriota > Terriglobia > Terriglobales > Acidobacteriaceae > Angelobacter. Next base: position 1,315 of record DATEGH010000098.1, on the reverse strand, counting down.
CCGGATTATGCCTGGATTAGAGAAATGTTAGAAATGTTAATCGAGTTTGAAGCCTGGCTCTTGTGAGAATTCGGCGTTTCCTGGCTCGGTTGGTATGGTATAACAGTTATACATGCGCTTCAAGTTCGACGCCGCTAAAAGCCGACGGTTGCGCAGGAACCCGAAACGGGGCATCGGCTTCGAAGAAGCAGGCGAGATATTTTTTCATCCGTACTACCTCGATCAGAGGAGTGATATTCGCGAACAATACCGGGCAATTGGCTGGGTCGCAGGGAAGCTTTACACGCTCATTTTCGAGATCAGAGATGATGCCCAGGGCGAATATTACCGCTTGATAACTTTATGGAAATCGACAAGAGAAGAAGAGCGGCTTTATGAAGAAAGTTCCTAACAAATCCAGGCCGGTCTCCGCAGATGAGATTGCACGGCGGGCCGATCGAGGTGAGGATGTCTCAGTTTTTTTCACAAATGCAGGGAGGATGATGTCTCCGATCCGCCGTGTAAATGTGGATTTTACTGAGCCGATGCTCACTGAACTCGACACCGCCGCTACCGAATTGAACATCAGCCGCCAGGCGGTGATTAAGACTCTGGTTCGCGAGGCTCTCGACCTGCGTTATCTCGCAAAGCGCAGTCGGAGGCGCTGACTCGGATCCCTCCGGCGCCATTTTTATGATTTTCGTCTGAATACTGCTTAAGGCGAGAATTCCCGTTCTGCTTCTTCCGGCTGCGGCATCTAAGCTTGCCAGTACCGTAGGAGGTGGATTGATGGATTTCGGCAATGTCAAGCAGGACCTTGTGAACAAAGGCGTTGAGAAGGGAAAAGAAGAACTGGAAAAACTGAAAGGGCGTTTTACCGATCAGAAAACCGGAGAGCAGAGCACAGGAACTCAGGCTGAAAATCTGGCTTCACAGAGCAGTGGCAGAAGTTCGTCTGACCAGATCAGCGCGCCTTCAGGAACCAGCGAAGAGACCGATACTGACCTCGCCGACTCCAGACGGCAGTCTGAAGTTGATGCCGTAGCCGAAACAGAACCCGCCGATGAAGACGTTGAGGGCGGAAGCGACGAAAACGCCGCGTAAGCTTGTGAGATTCGCAACCGGCCGATAGGTTCAGCTATTTGCCGGTTGCGCGCTTGCTTCGCGCTCCCCGCCAATAAAGGATCAATCCCAAGCCAATAAATCCCACGGTTGAGAGGACCAGCAGGGCGACAAATTTCAGCTTGTCCGGCTCCTCTCCGGGCGGCACGCCTGCCAGCGCCATGGATCCGCCAGTGATCACAAATCCCAGCAGCCCCACAAACCACACTCCCGG
>DATEGH010000097.1:0-5822 GCA_035280185.1 Terriglobales bacterium | reverse complement strand
CAAAAAGGTTATTGCCCGGGAGTGCCCCGTGCAAGTCACTATTGTCACCCGGCACTACGGAAGAGCCGAAAACGCTCACGATGTATCCGGGGTGATGAAGGTCGGCGCGAGCGGCGTTGAAAGTGCGGCCGACATTGAGCCAGTCGGAAGGGCCGATTACCCGTTCGTCCCCGAAACGGAGTACTTGGCGACCGCCTAAGAGATCCACCCAACCTTCTGTGGAACTGCCGACTTGAGTGTAGCCCTCCCACAGGGTCCACGTATCCTTGAAAGGGTTGGCGTCGGGAGTGTGATGATTGAAAAAGATGCGGGCATCCTGTACTCCTGCCCGGAATAGCAGCCAAGCCCTGGGCTGAATCGTCACACTCGCCCGCAAGTGACCCAGCAGATAGAAATCACGGACCCCGGTGTAGCCGATGCCGATCGGACCCTCCAGCCGATCCCGATACTCGCCGCCGATGCGGAGCCAAGTGGGCAGAGATTCGTTGAGTCTGGCAACGGGAAACAGCCATTCTGGGCGATCACCGGCGCCAGGTGATTTGCGTGCACTCGTGGGCTGGGCCGCCGCGCCTGAGTCAGGGTCCCGTTGAGCATCCAGACGTCCTGGAGCGGTGCCCGCACTGATTAAGACCACAAGCATCAGCAGGACGTAAGTTTGCACGTGTGTTCTCATCAAAACCGGTGCACACGGATTCAACAATGGCCGTTAGGGCCTTCCCAGGTTAGCTGATTACTGATCTGTTGGGAAAAGGCAGGTTCGCGGTCAAGGCCGGGAAACAACACGAATCGCTTTGGGGTTTAGGCTGCCTCTGCTGCGGGTTCGACTAATGACGGCCTTTGTGGCTGCTTTTTGCGGTCAGCGGTCATTGAGCGGAATTTTACGGCCGCGGGATGCCTTCTGCGCATAGAGTTCCTGGTCCGCAGACTCAAGCAACTGCTGCACCGATGTGCCGCAGGGTGGATGCGTGGCTACACCAATGCTCACCGTCAATTTTGGCTCTTCCGTGCTTGCCGCGAGATGCTGGCTAATCCTTGCAGCCACGCGCCGCGCAGCAGCGTCATTGGTTTCCGGCAACAGCAAGGAAAATTCATCGCCGCCATATCGCGCGGCCGTGTCGATGGCGCGGCAGTGCTGGCGAAGAACCTCCGCAACGCGGCAGATGGCTCGGGTGCCAGTTTGGTGTCCGTGACGGTCATTGATCTGCTTCAGCTTATCCAAATCAATCAGCAAAACCGAAAAATGGCGATTGGTCCTGCCCGACCTCTCTAACTCGCTTTGCAGTGCTTCGATAAAGCGGCGGTAGTTGGCCAATCCAGTCAAGCTGTCGCTTATGGCGCGGTGTCGCACTTGCCCGAAGAGCCGCACGTTATCAACCAGCGTTGCTGCCAGCAGAATCATGTAGCTCAGCGAATTCAGCAGTTGCGCAGCAAGCGCCGGGGCATCGAGCAAGTGAGCTGATTGTGCGGCGATGAGGTGACAAGCGGCATTGATGCCAGCGACCCACGGCAGGGAGACTCCAAGTGCGGAAGTGGTTCGGTAAGGACTGCGATACAGAAGGATGGCGCCGGCCAGGAACATCGCGGCAGGCAGCAAGTCCCACGGGCGCTGCGTGAGCTTGGCCGTGCGAATGAGAAGTCCATTGCCCAGTGTTAGAAACAGCAGCCCGGTCAATCCGGCAATGGCGCCCACGACGCTCATCACAGCTAGGATTATTTTGTTGGGTTCTCGCGGCCAAGGCAGCCATCTATCGAGTCCAATCGCGGCCAGCGAAAGCGCACCCAGCAAGGTACTGCCGGCCATCCAATAGAGCGGAACCTGTGCTGCGTTGGCGCCGCTCAGCACCTCCCCGTGAAGCCCCAAAATCCCAGCAAGCTGGATCAGGCCGTCGAGCCCGAAGGCCGCGCCAAAAAACAACGAAAAGCGATCTCCGGTTCCGTGGAATCGCACCAAAATGTTTGCCGCGATCGTGAAGCCGAGCAGCGCCGCGATAATTTCAGAACTGGCCCAGAGAAGGGGACTAAAGGAGAGGCCGAGTTGCTGGAGAAAATGCGCGAGTAGCGTGACGCAGACGGCTAAGGCCGCCGCGACCAGAACAATACGAACACTTCGTCTTGAGCTTGCGTTGATCATTTGCCTCGTATGAGTCCATAAAAAGGTTCTGCTGGTATTTATTTTGGGGCACTTTCCCCGTGAAGGCACCCTGTACGAAGGTGCAGGAAGTGGACACCTGTACTTTCTTATTCACAGGTTTTTACACATCTTTTGCACACGGCAGGAGCCTAGATCGTCTCGATGAATTCACTTTCCGCTCCGAATTCATTGTGGCAGACTCACAAAGATTGGGGAAACCAAACGCTTTTGCCTTGCATCTATGGAAAAATGGACGTGCTCCCGAAGTAAATTCTGGCGATAATCTTCCATTTTCATTTTGCTTCTTTACAATAAGGGAGTACCGCGACATTAGGGAACGCGCGCGCAGCATCCGCGCAAGTTTGTGCTGGGAGGTTAGCGTTGATTGAAGTGAAGGATTTGACGAAGAGCTTCGGGGAACGAACTGCGGTGGATCACGTCTCGTTTGTCGTGAACCGAGGCGAGATTCTCGGATTTCTTGGTCCCAACGGCGCAGGCAAAACTACCACCATGCGTATTTTGACCGGCTTTCTGCCGGCGACCAGCGGGACTGCTCAGGTAGCTGGTTTCGACGTCTTCAACGACTCGCTCGAAGTTCGCAAGCGCATCGGCTATCTGCCCGAAAATCCGCCCCTCTACCTCGACATGAGCGTCACCACATATCTCGACTTCGTCGCGCGGATCAAGAACGTCCCGGCCGAGAAGCGCCACGCTCGCGTGGAAGATGCCATGGAGAAAACGAACCTTACCGAGAAGCGCGACGAATTGATCAAGCGGCTATCGAGGGGATACAAGCAGCGCGTAGGCCTGGCGCAAGCCCTCGTGCACGATCCCGAAGTGATCATCCTGGACGAGCCTACTGTGGGACTCGATCCCAAGCAGATCATCGAAGTGCGTCACCTTATTAAGGGTCTCGCCGGCAGCCACACCATCATTCTCTCTACGCACATTCTGCCCGAGGTGAGCATGACCTGCGATCGCGTGGTGATCATCAACCGCGGCCATATTGCCGCGATCGATACTCCGGCGAACCTGACGCAGCAGCTCAAGGGAGGCCAGAACGTGCTGCTCGAAGTTGGCGCGGATCAAAATGCCGCGTCCGCCGCGGTTCGAGAGATTCCCGGAGTGCGTAAGGTGACAGCAGAACCGGCCGGCGGCAATGGACGCGTCGCGCTTATGGTGGAAGCCTCGCCGGGCCAGGATGTGCGCAGCCAGATCGCGGCCAGGATCGTGGGTAAGGGCTGGCCGCTATACGAACTGCGCGGCGTGAATTTGAGTCTCGAAGAGATTTTCCTCGAGCTCACCACCGATGATTCCGAACACGCAGCCGCGACTTCGAACTGAGGACCAATATGAAAGGAATGTACGCCGTTTATCGTAAGGAGATGAGCCACTACTTCGTTTCGCCGGTGGCTTACATCATTGTTGCCGTTTTTCTCATTTTGACCGCCTATTTCTTCAACCGGTTGCTGGTTCTAATCATCCAGGAAGCCTTCCAGGCCAGCTTTGAAGAAGGGCAGTTTGGGGGCGGAGCAGCTTTCGACGTGCCTTCCTTGGTGATGCGCAATTTCTTTGGCGTTCTATCCACGCTCCTGCTCTTTCTCACGCCGATGCTGACCATGAGCGTTTACGCCGAAGAGCGCCGCCGTGGAACCATGGAATTGCTGATGACGTCGCCAGTAACGGATTTGGAGATCGTGCTGGGCAAGTTCTTCGCCTCGTTCACTCTGCTGGTCATCATGCTTCTTCCCACGGCCATCGGGTTTGCTTATATGCTTCGCCATGCCGAGCCGGCCGCACCATGGCGTATTTTGGGCAGCGAATATCTAGGAGTCTTGCTTCTGGGCGGAGCGCTGCTGGCGCTGGGATCGTTCTTTTCTTCCGTAACCGAAAGCCAGCTCATCGCAGCGATGCTAAGCTTCGGCGCGATCCTGCTGCTGTGGGTGCTCGATTTTGGTTCGCAGGCGGGCTCCACGGCCTGGGGCTCCGCTCTCGAATATCTTTCTGTCTTTCGTCATTATGACGATTTCACGCGCGGAGTGGTTGATACCTCGAATGTAATTTTCTATCTGAGTTTTATCTTCCTGGGCGTTTTTCTCACGGTGCGCAGCGTGGATTCCATGCGCTGGCGGCGCGCCTGACATTATGTGCTGCGTCCCATCGCACGTTGTCATTCTGAGCGGAGCGAAGAATCTCTCTTCGCTGACGTTCAGCGGCGAGGTAGGGTCACGAGCTTTGGCCCCGCGCCAGGAAAGCGCTGTCATCACGAGGGCCAGTCTCACCGGCCTGAGGGATCTGTTTTTCGAATTCCTGTGTAGCTCAGGTCGTCCCGGCGCAGTCGGCCGGAAGACCTGAGGCTTTTGTAGCCTAGGGCGCCCCGCGCGCTGCGTAAGGCGCGAGATGAAAGAAAAACCGGCGGGGGCCCTGAGGCTGCTCGCAAGCATCGCCACATTCTGAAATTGCAAGGATGCAAAAGGAGGGGAAATGCCAATAAAGCTGGACTGGAAACGAGAGCGCCGTTGGCTCGCGTCCTTCGGTCTTGCCTTGGCCGCGGCCGGGTTGGTTCGTTACTCCACGCAGGGCGAGCTCACGCGCTTGAGCGAAATCCTATTGATCGGCGGTGGGGTGCTGTTCCTCGCCGGCGTGGCCCTGAGCTACCGCGATTTGGTGACGTTTTTCAGCGCCCGCTCGTCCCGCCTGGGAACGAATGCTCTCACTATTACGGTCTTGGTGCTGGTCGTTCTCGGGCTGATCAATTTTCTGGGTTATCGCCATAAGAAGCGTGTGGACCTCACCAGCGAAAAGCTCTATACGCTTTCCGATCAATCGCGGCGCGCTGTGGCCGATCTAAAGAAGGACGTTGATATCATTCGTTTCGCGCGCACGCCAGATACGACTTTCAAGGATCTGGCGACCGAATATGCCAATGCCGGCACGCATGTGCACTATCGCGAAGTGGATCCGCAGGCGAAGCCCGAGGTAGCTCGGCAATATAACGTCACACACATGAATGACGTCGTGGTCTCTGCCGGCTCGCACAACGAAACGCTCACCGGGACTGGAGAGCAGGACATCACGAACGCGATCATCAAAGTCACTCGTGACACCGTGAAGACGATCTGCTTCGTGGAAGGGCACGGCGAAAAATCTCTCGCTTCCGGCGAGCAGGATGGTTTGCAAGGCGGCGATAAAGCCCTGAAGAGCGAAGGCTATCAGACCAAGACGGTCAATCTTGTTTCGTCAGGCGAAGTGCCGTCGGATTGCAGCGTCCTGGCGGACGCCGGCCCGAAGCAAGCGCTTTTCCCCCAGGAAGGCGGTTTCATTTCCAAGTACCTCGATGGCGGCGGGAGAGTTTTGCTGCTGCTCGATCCAGAAACCGATCCCAAGGTGGATAGCGTGCTGGACGGCTGGAACATCGCTCTGGGCAGCAACGTGGTAATCGACGCGAGCGGAGTCGGGCGGCTCTTTGGCACGGGGCCCGCCGTGCCTCTCGTCGTGGACTACGGTGCGAGCCCTATCGTTCAAAATTTCACCGGCACGATGACATTTTTCAATCTGGCACGTACGGTCTCCCTGAAAGACAAAGGCAAGAGCGACCCGCAAGGTACCGAGTTGCTCAAGACTTCGCCGCGCAGCTTTACGGTTCCTAATTTGAAGACGAAGGAAGTCCGATACGATCCGGCCAAAGATC
>DATEGH010000096.1:0-9540 GCA_035280185.1 Terriglobales bacterium | reverse complement strand
CTCTACGGCGTGCTCGCATATTCCGTGGCGCAGCGCCGGCAAGAACTTGGGATCCGGCTGGCGCTCGGCGCGGAGCAATCGAGCATTCTGCGGCTGGTTGTGGGACAGGGATTGCGGCTGGCGTTGCTCGGCATTGCGATTGGAATTGTCGCGGCGCTGGCGCTGACGCGGCTCATGTCCAGCGTCCTCTATCAGGTAAGCGCGCATGACGCGACGACGTTCATCTTCGTGCCACTGGTGTTTCTTGCAATCTCTTTGTTGGCGAGCTATCTGCCTGCGCGCCGGGCAACAAAAGTGGATCCGCTGGAAGCATTGCGGAGCGTGTGAGTTACCCTGGCGGATGGCCAGGAAAAGGAGGTCTCGGCGGCGGCTCCAGAGTGGGAACGGGGCCGACGCCCTGCTTCATCTTCTCTTTCACCTGCTTCGCCAATTTCTCGACCTCTTCGGCTTTGCGCACCACGTCAAGGGAGAGCATGTTTTCATTGCTCTTCTCCACAGCGGCTTTGAGCTCGGTGGCGAGCTGGAACAATCGCTCGGTATCTTTCCTGATGTCTTGTTGACGCTGTAAATTCATGGCTTTGATCTGGCGCTGCTGCATGTCGCGCTGGATCTGAAGTTCAGAACGAGGCGACTGGACCGCCGACGAGACGGCCGCCAGGGCAGCACAACAGAGCAAGATCGGCGTGAATTGCCATTGAGACACTGGGATTCCTCCCGCCTTATGGGTCCTGCGGAAATCTAAGTTGCACTTGTTTGCGATTATAACTTCAGTTCTACAAAGGGCGTGGATAAGGGTGAGTTGCTTGCTTCGAGACTATTTGCTGGACGACGGCCGCGCGCGTCCTCTTGCGTAGATCGTAATCGCGGTCAGGACCAGGACCAGAGACAAGGCGGCCAGCACAAGAGAAAACACTCCGCGAAACCAGGTGCCGGCGATCCCGCAAAACGCGCCCACAATCGCCAGCAGCACCGGCGCCATTTGAATTTGCTTGTCCTCTGCCAAAGTTGAGTTCTCCGGGAAGGCTTGATTATAAGGCGCGGGAGATCATGCAGTGGAAGAGCGCGCGACGGGGGCTGTACACGCGCGATTGTTGGTTATAATCCGGGCTGGCGGCAATGGAAGAAAACTTCAGCAACATCCTGCAACAGTGGCATCACGAACTGGTCACTTGGACGCGCGATTCCGCGCCCAAGCTGGTGGTGATACTCGTCCTGGCCTTCATCTTTGTTCGTTTGCTCAATGTGATTACGCGGCGGGTGATCGCTCTCACGGAAAAGACGCAGCGCGAGGGCCCGGTACGGGCGCAGCAGGTGAGGACCGTGGCCGGCGTGGTGCGCAGCATCGGCGTCTTCGTGATTGTGTTTCTCACCGGCATGTATGTGCTGAAAGAAGGATTCAGGATTGACATTGGACCGCTGCTCGCCTCAGCCGGAATTGCGGGGCTGGCCATTGGCTTTGGGGCGCAAACGCTGGTGAAAGACGTGATCAATGGCTTCTTCATCCTCGCCGAAAACCAGTACGAGATCGGGGAGACAATCCGGATCGCGGGTGTCAGCGGCACGGTGGAAGAAGTCACCATGCGACGCACCATTCTGCGCGATGCTGACGGTACGCTGCACATTGTGCCCAATGGCTCCATCCAGATCGTGAGCAACACTACGCGCGACTGGTCGCAGGTGACGCTGCACGTGGCCGTCGACTACAGCGAGAACAGCGATCGCGTGGTGCAACTGCTTCAGGAAACCGCGCAAGCTTTTTACAACGACGAGCGCTTTCGCAATGATGTTGTGGCTGAGCCGCAAGTCCACGGCATCGAGCGGGTGCGCGGGCAGGAAGTGGATTACCTGATGACCGTGAAAGTGAGGCCGGGAAAGCAATACAGTGTGGCGCGCGAGCTGCGGCGGCGCATCAAGACCTGTTTCGAGCAGAACAAGATCAAGGCCGGCGCCCCGGCGCAGGTCTATGTCGGCCAGTTGCCAAGTTCAGCCTGATTTCCATTGCGATTGTCGCATCGCGCGACACAGAAGATTGAGCTCTGGGTTGGAGCTCTGCTCGGTGACACTGCTGCCGGCTTCGGCATCAAATTCGCTGTGTTACACTCGTTAATGTCTTCCGTGGAAGCCCTCCATAATTCCAACCGAGAAGGGCGCGTAGCTCAACTGGCAGAGCAACTGACTCTTAATCAGTAGGTTGAAGGTTCGATTCCTTCCGCGCTCACCAACTCCTTTATTTTCAGGGCTGGCTTATGAAAACCGCCGTTCTCGTGGTCAAACGCTCGTTCCCTAGTTCTTACCCAGCGGGAATCTGGGCGTGTTGCTTTGCCTTTGAAATCAATGACAAAGAAGCGTGCGTCGCGTTCTGATCCTTATAAAGAGGTTGAAGGTTCAACCGTTCTGCCGGAACAAACTCCTGTGTATCACTGATCGAGGCCAACTTCCGTGTAGCCCGTGATCCGGGAACTGTCCCGCCAAGGCATTCTCTCCTTGACTGCCTAGGAGAGTTCCGCTATCCTCTCTCCTAGACGCGCAAGGAGAGATCGTGGGCAAACAGATTGATTTGCTGCAAGGCACGCTGGACATGCTGATCCTCAAAGCTGTCTCGCTTGGCCCGCTGCACGGCTACGGGGTTTTGCTGCGCATTCAGCAGATCTCCGGCGAACAACTGGAGATCCAGCAAGGCTCGCTATATCCGGCGCTCTATCGGCTGGAACATCAGGGCTGGATCACGAGCGAGTGGGGAGAATCGGACAACAACCGCAAAGCAAAGTTTTACAGGCTGACCCCGGCGGGGCGGCGCCAACTCCATGCGGAAACCGAAAAGTGGAACCGCATGGCCTCGTTGATCGCCAACGTTCTGCGCACGACTTCGGAGGAAATATGAATCTTCTGGCTCGATTCCGCTCCTGGTTAAAGTGGATAAGCAACGGGCGAAAGCTTGAAAGTGAGATGGAAACGGAAATGCGTTTCCACATGGAGAGCTACGCTGCCGAACTCGTTCGCAAAGGCATGTCCCGGCAAGAAGCGATGCGAGCGGCAAGGATTGAGTTCGGCGGAATCGAGTCTCACAAAGATGCCATGCGGGCAGCAGTAGGCATACGGTGGTGGAGCGAAGTGGGTTCGGACCTGCGTCACGGATGGAGACTGCTCTACAAGAATCCCGCCTTTTCGACGGTTGCGGTTTTGACGCTGGCTCTGGGCGTGGGGGCCAACACGGCGATTTTCAGCATCGTGAATGCGGTGTTGCTGCGTTCTCTGCCCTACCCCGATCCCGATCGGTTGGTACGAATCTTCTTTAACGAGCCCGGCGTAGGATTGCGGGACGTTAGGTTTTCCAAGCCTGAACTGGATGACCTTGAGACGCGATCGGGTGTATTTGAAGATGTGAGCCCGATCTTTGAGGGCAGCGAGGACGTGACCGGCGCCGGACAGCCCGAGCGTGTCGAGGGGGTCAATGGCAGTTTCAGCTACTTTTCCATGCTGGGTGTGACCCCGCAAATTGGACGGTTGTTTGGTCCGCAGGACTTCGTGCCTGGTTTCTCCGCAGAGGCCGTGATCAGTGATGGCCTGTGGCGCCGTGCCTATGGAGCCGATCCGAACGTTATCGGCCGTACCCTCCGGCTCGACAACGATCCCTTAACGATTATCGGGGTTCTGCCACCCGGATTCCGCCATCCTGGGCCAACGGTTGCCGGCGACGCGGAAGTGTTTGCCGCCGGCGGTTTCAGCGGAGACCCCTTTCCTCCGCCAAAGCGTGGTACCCGGGTTTTAGTATCGGCAATCGGACGACTTAAACGTGGCCTGACACTGGCGGAAGCTCAAGCTCGGCTAACCGCCATGGCTGCCCAAATACGCCACGACTTTCCCACCGACTACCCGCCGCAGGCGCAATGGACAATTGAGATTCAACCATTGCAAGAAACTTTGGTGGGCAAAGTTCGGCCCATGCTGCTGGTGTTACTGGGTGCGGTAATCCTGATCGTCTTCATCGTATCGTTGAACATTGCCAATCTCCTCCTGGCGCGCGCTTCGGGGCGGCAACAAGAGATGGCGGTGCGGTCAGCGCTGGGGGCGAGCCGCGGCCGCTTGGTGCGCCAGATGCTGACCGAGTCTATGCTGCTGTCGCTCATCGGCGGTGTCGCGGGAATCGCAACCGCAGTGGGCACTTTAGGTTTCATCCTGCGCTTTGTGCCATCGAACGTTCCCCGGCTCAACGAAGTACGAATCGACTGGGTGGTGCTGGCGTTCGCTCTGCTGATTTCCATTCTCACCGGCTTAATGTTTGGACTTGCTCCAGCGCTTCATTCGGCAAAACGCGCTCTCTCCTCCGCCATTCGGGAAGGCGGTCGAGGGTCCGGCTACAGTACAAAGACCGGGCGATTGCGGGATGTTCTAATCGTTTCTGAACTGGCGTTCGCCGTCATACTGATGGTCGGAGCCGGCCTGCTGTTGCGTACGCTGCGGGATCTGTTGCAGGAAAGTCCTGGCTTTAATCCAACTCAAGTTGTCACGGCAAACATACAGCTTCCGAATCCCAACGAATCGGAGGCGGATCCGTATCACGATATTCCTCGCAGAGCCACCTTTGATCGTGAGTTGCTGCGGCGCATGAAGGCAATTCCAGGAGTGGAACTCGCCGCAATCACCTCAGCGCTTCCGGCCACCAATACCAACCCCAACGCGGTCGGTGGCGTAGCGAGTGAAGGCTTCGCGATTGAAGATAGACCCGTCGAGTCCTCGCAGGATCTGAGCGCCGAAAGAATTCGCATAAGCTCCGATTATTTTAAGGTGTTACAGACGACGCTCATACGCGGCCGCTCATTCACTGAGGGCGATGAAGACGGCAAGCCGCTGGTGGCCATCATTGATGAAAGCACCGCTCGTAAGTATTGGCCAGCCAGCGATCCGCTGGGCCGCCGAGTGCGTTTCGGACGAGACCGTACCAAGCCTTGGACGACCGTTGTGGGCGTTGTTAAGGATATCAAGAGTGACGGTCTGGACATCGATGGCGTTCCTCACATCTACGTTCCAACCTATCAAGACAACAGCAAACGACTGAGCGTGGTGTTGCGGACGTCTCTGCCAGCGAACCTGCTCGAACCACAGATTCGGCATGAAATCCAGGGCATTGATCCCGGCTTGCCGGTCTTTAATGTTTCTTCTATGAACGACGTCCTTGATCGGTCACTGGCTTCACGCCGTTTTTCTGCCGATCTGGTGGGCGGATTTGCTGGACTGGCGGTGCTTCTGGCCTTCATCGGAATTTACGGCTTGTTGGCTTATATGGTCGGCCAACGATCGCGCGAGATCGGTATCCGCATGGCCCTGGGGGCCGGGCGAGGCGGCATCCTGAAGCTGTTCTTGCAAAAGGGTATAGTGCTGGCGGGCCTCGGAATTGTGGCCGGCATGATCGTTTCTGCATTCACTGCGTCCATGATGACAAGTTTGCTCTATGGTGTTCACCCCCATGATCCGGCTGTGTTTCTGGCCGTGCCTCTTCTCCTGTTTGCGGTTGCAGTGCTGGCCAGTTACTTTCCAGCGAGGCGAGCCACAAAGGTAGATCCGATGTTTGCTCTTCGCGAGGTATGAACTTATCGAGTTCAGACTGAATACTTTGGGTCTGATCTCGGCAAGGACCGGGGTAAACCCATCGCGTTTCCAGGCGATGAACAGCATCTGCACGGCGCCCCCGCGATACCAGTTGCCTTGTTCGTAATACGGCTTGACGCGTCCGACACCGGCGCCGAATCCCTGCGGATTGATCGCAGCCAGACCCGGAGGCGCTGTGGCAGCAACGCCCATCTGCCACTCGGCCGTGGAGGAGCAGCCCTCAAGCCCTACCTTCCCGTTCGACCACGGTTGTGAGGAGATCCAGCCAATGGCGTCGTAGCCGTCGGTGCGCGGAGGGCCAAGAATGTCGTATCTGCAGCCATAAGTTTTCCGTCGCGCATGCGAACCATGACCTTGCGATCGATGGCGGCAGCGTCCTCGAGTTGCTTTTCGACATCCACGCGGTGCTTGGCCTCCTCGGCCGAAAGCGGGGGGCGCGGAGCTTGCGCGCGGGAGAAGCAAGCGGAAATGAAAGAGGCCAACTGGGTGGAGCAGTGGGCGCACGGTATCAGCATGTGACCGGCGCGGACGCCGGCCACACGATCCGGGTGAGCGATACAACTCACCGCGGGCCTGCCGGGAGATGCTCGGTCAAGTAGCGCGCCAGCAAGTGATAGAGGTGCGCGGTCGTGCCCGGGCCTTCAGAAATGCGATGAGTGCGATCGGGATAGGTCATGAAGTCAAAAGGTTTCCCGAGTTCGATGAGTTTGTTCACCAGCAACTCCGTTCCCTGGTAGTGAACGTTGTCATCGCCGGAGCCGTGCACAATCAACAGATGGCCTTTTAATCCTGCCGCGAAATTGATCGCCGAGCCTTGCTTGTAGCCGTCGACGTTGTCCTGAGGCAGACCCATGTAGCGTTCTTGATAAATGGAGTCGTACAGGCGCTGGTCGGGCACCGGCGCGACCGCCATGCCGACCTTGTAAAGATCAGGCGAGCGAAACATGAGGTTGAGAGTATTGGTGCCGCCGCCGCTCCAGCCCCAGACCGCGACACGATCGAGGTCGACGAAGGAGTCCATTTTGCCGAGCGAACGAAGAGCCTGGGCCTGCTGTTTGGACGAGAGAACGCCGACGTTGCCATAGATCGCCTTGCGCCATGCACGGCCGCGTGGCGCGGGAGTGCCGGAATTATCAAAGCTGACCACGAGGTATCCGAGCGAAGCGATGTAGTGGTGGAAGAGCAAGCCATTGCCGCTCCAGCGATCGAGCGTGGTCTGGGCGGCCGGCTCGCCGTAGATGTTCACCAGGACGGGATATCTCTTGGCAGGATCAAAGTGGGGCGGCTTAATTATCCAGCCGTCCACCATTACGCCGTCGCCGGCATCGACCTTGAAGAACTCCGCCGGTGGTGTGAGAAACTGCGCAATCTTTTTCTTATATTCCGTGCTGTCGCTGATGCTACGCACGAGCTTGTGATCTGGCAGAGACACTAGTTCGCGCAGGCCGGGATCATTGATGTTGGAGAAATTGTGAAAGGCGTACTTCCCGTCTGGCGAAATGTTGTAACTATTCACGCCTACGAAGTTGTCCGGAGTGAGGCGCACAGGATCGGCCGAGCCGTCGAGGGGTGAGCGGTAGAGGTAACGCTGAGTCGCGTTATCGGGCGACGCGATGAAGTACAACCATCCACCCTTTTCATCGACGCCCTCAATTCCGGCGGTGGCGATATCCATCACGCCGCGTGTCACCAGCGTCTCATGGCCGCTGCGATCAATCGCCCAGACGTGCATCCAGCCATCCTTTTCGCTGACCACGAGGAACTGGCGGCCCTCATGAATCGGTTGCGCTTCCGGCAGTCCGCCAAAGCCGATAGTGATGAAGGCGTCGTCGTGATCGCGCCACATCTGGTGGACAGCACCCGATCTGGCGTCGGCGAGAAGATAATTGTCGGTGTTCTCGAGCCGATTGAGTTGCTGGATGAGAAGCGTTTCAGCATCGGCCCACAGCAGGCGCGCGATGTAGTTCTGGCGCGGATCTCCAGGGACGGCCATCCATTTAACTTTTCCCTTGCCATTGGTATTCACTACGCCGGCGCGCACGGCTGAATTTGAGGTTCCCGCAAGCGGATAAGGAACCTGCATCTCAACCGGATATGGTCCGGTCTGCGGATATGGAATGTCCGTAACCACTTCGCGTTCTTTTCCCAGGTAGTACATGAGCGCGAAGTCTCCGACGCCGCGCAAGTCGAATTGCCAGAACGCGATTCGCTTCCCGTCTGGGCTCCAACGAAAACAGTCGTGCAGATCCAATTCTTCCTCGTTCACCCAGTCCGAGCCGCCATTGATGACAAGATCGGAGCCGTCGTGGGTGATGCGTTTGATGCGTCCGCTCGCGAGCTCTTCAACGTATATGTCATTCTTCTCAACGTAGGCGACTTTGGTCGCGTCGGGATTGAATTTGGCATACATCAGGCTGGCCTCGGGGGCATCTCCGCCGAGCTTTTTGAGCTTGCCGGTCTTGCGATCGAGGAACCAGTAGTCTCCGCGGGAATTGGTGCGCCATACACGGCGAGTATTGGTGAAAATCAGGACGCGTTGGTTGTCCTTGGACCAACTCAGCGCGGCGATCTGTAATGGCTCCTTCGCCCTTTCCGGCGTGAGCTGCGCGGCCGTAATCAGAACCTCGCGGTTGTTACCCGTCGCGGTGTCGTACTTTACGACGTCACGTCCCTTGCCGCCGGCTGCGGGTTCCATCGCAATATAGGATTGCCCACCATCGAACCAGCGCGGTGGAGGCGGCAAGTGCTCGCTGAATTCACCAGTGAAGATGCGGCTGATTGTGTCCTTTGGCGTCTCCGGTGTTGGCGCCGGCGCGGGTTGCTGCGCGAAGGACGCCGCCGAGAACACGAGAAATGAAATAAGCGCAAAGCGACGAAGGGCATGCTGGTTCATGAGTTCTCCGAATGAATTGGAACGAGCGATGCTACGGGAGAGGGCGGGAGAATGCAATTTCTTCTTCGCGGTCGAGAACCCTCTTTTGCCTGAAAAATCGGTTGCTGACGGTTTATGCGGCCAGCCCTATTGCTTCACCACGTCGACAAAGTACAGATCGGTCGCGACCTCGAATTCATTTTCCTTTAGCGAAGTGGGCATCGTCTGCCACTCGGTCGTTGGGTGAATGATCTGCCAGTCATCTTTCTTGCCGACACGCACGGGCATCTGGAATCCCGGTTCGTCTACTTTCCAACGATAAGACACGGTGCTGTGGCTCTGGTCGAACTTTAATTCCAGGGCTGGAATCGCGGTATGCCGCAGATATTGATTAAAAATTGGAGTCAAGTTCATTCCGGTGTGCGCGTTGAAATACGCGATCACGTCCTCAGTCATGATGTTCTGATACTTGAAACGCTGGTAGAAGTCGTGGAGAAGCTTCCACCAGCGGCGATCGTCGTTGACAACGCTGCGCAGCGTGTTGATAAAAAGCGCGCACTTGAAATACATGTCCTGGGGCGGTTCACCGTTCACGCCCCGCGCCGTAATGATCGGCTCCTGGTTCTTGACCTTTGACTTGTATCCGTTCAGGTACTTCAACGCGTCGTCGTGACCGTACATGTACTCCACGTACAAGCTTTCAAGGTAGGTCGCCCAGGCTTCGTGGATCCACATGTCGGAGCTGTCTGCGGCGGTGATGCTGTTGCCGAACCACTCGTGTGCGCTCTCATGGATGATGATGAAGTCAAAGCGAGGGCTGATGCCGACGCCTGTCCAGTCGCGCTCCAGATACCCGTTTGCGAAACGATTCCCGTAGGTGACCGCGCTCTGGTGTTCCATTCCGGAGTAGGGCAACTTATAGCCGTCCTTCTTGAACGGATACTCGCCGAAATAGTGCTGGTAAGCCTCAATCATCCCTCTGGCCTGGGAAAACTGTTTCTTTGCTTTGTCCAGGTCTTCGGGCAAAGCGTAAAA
Organism: Terriglobales bacterium; assembly: GCA_035280185.1. GTDB lineage: Bacteria > Acidobacteriota > Terriglobia > Terriglobales > Acidobacteriaceae > Angelobacter. Next base: position 26 of record DATEGH010000096.1, on the reverse strand, counting down.
ATCCAGCGAAAGGCTGCCCAAGCGGT
>DATEGH010000095.1:0-13077 GCA_035280185.1 Terriglobales bacterium | reverse complement strand
CAAACCCGACCTGGATTTTTTCAGAAGCATCCGCAAGAGCCTGTAACAGCATTTCCGGGGACGCCTTGCCGGCAACGTAATCTTCCACTGACATTCCGGTTTTTTTAGCATCGTGGCGGACGTGATGCTGAATCTCCTCGGCCCAAAACACGGCAAGCGATGTGGGAATGGAGCTGACTGCCCAGCGGTGGTCCCAATTGCGCAGGGCTGCGATTTGCTCTGCAAGCTTTTCTTTCAGCGGGCTTGAAGATAGAGCTTCGTCCCAGGCTTTGATCAACGCAGGCAGAGGCTTGTCAAACCACGTGAGATAAGTGTCGAAGTCGGCGGCAATGAGGGAGTCAAGAGTGAAATCCTTCCTGTTTTCAAGGACCTTGATCGCGTGTCGTCCGCGGGCGGAGTAGCCTCCCATCTCCACGTAAGCGGGATAATCCTCTTTATTCAGGCTGCCTGGGCCGCCTGCCGACCACGGACAATCATTGGAGTTGTAAACGAATCCGCTCCTGGGATTCAGCAGATGCGGCGTCTGGTCCAGAGGAAGAAGTCCATGCCAGTCCGTCTCAGGATTGCTGCCGTCGACGGGCTTGGTGAAATCGAACTTGGTGCTGCGCCTGGGAATGAAGTTAGCCTGATAGTAGGCGATATCGCCATCAGCATCGGCAAAGATGGTGTTGTTGGAGGAGTTCGCTCTGAGCTCCATTGTTTTCAGGTAGGACTTGAAATCCGTGGCTTTGGTGCGCAGAAAAGATTGCATCAGCGCCTTGATTGGCTCCTGCATCAGTTCAATGCTGATCCACTTGCCATTCTCTTCGCGAATAATCGGCCCGTGATGCGTAAAGTAAGCCGTGAATTTCTTCTGAGCCATTCCCTGATCGGTCTTGTATGGAACCGTGATCTGTTTTTCGATGACTGGTCGCTCTTCCCTGCCGTACTTGTAATAGTAATGATTGCCTTTCTTTGTCACCGTTTCCAGATACTCATCCACTGCGTCCACGCCGCTCGATGTATGCATCCACCCGGCGTGCGGGTTAAATCCCTGGTAAATGAAAAACTGGCCCCAGGTCGAAGCGCCGTAGGCGTCCAACCCTTCCTCGCTTACCATCTGCAACTCGGAACGAAAATAGAACGACGTGTGCGGATTGATCAGCAGCAGCGCATGATGATCCGCTGTGTTGGCCGGAGCAATGGCCATGCCATTCGAGCCTGTGGGCTCAGCCATGTCGTCGTCAGGCTCAGGAGCGGAGATCCGGGCTGATTGAGATTGGGCGGCACTGCCGTAGAAGGCTTCCAATTGCGTGAGATTCACGCGCTCAATGTCTCCTCCAATGCTGCCTTCGCTGAAGGAAAGCGCCATCCAGGGTTCAAAGCGCGTGATGACACGGGGCTTCACTTCAGGGTGCTTATAGAGGTAGAAGTTGAGGCCGTCGGCAAAAGCGTTCATCAGCTTTTTCAGCCACTCCGGACTTTGGGCGTATTGCTTCTTCAACGTACCCGGATCAATGAAGAGCTTCATGCGCAAGTCCTGGTAAATTTCTGATTCACCTTCCGCCTCAGCCAGACGCCCCATGGCATTGATGTAGTTCGTCTCCACGCGATTGAAGTCGTCCTCCGCCTGCGCATACTCCGCGCCGAATACGGCATCGGCGTCAGTCTTTCCGTAAACATGCGCGATGCCCCAATCATCACGAATGATGGTCACATTGGCGGCTTCCTGCTTCCAGCGGGCGACTTCAGCAGCTTGAGTGCTTGAGGCAAAGGCTGGGGGCGCGGCAGTGAGAACAATAAGAACGAGTAGGATGAGTAGGCCGGAGCGTGATTTTATGAGGGCTTTGTGATTCATGCACAATTTCCTTCGCGGGCAAGCTGTATGGTCGTGATTGGATATGTAGCCGAACATCTTACCAAAGGGCGAAATCCAAAACCTTTGAAACGCGGAGGAACGGAGTAAGCGGAGAAAATGTGACGCTGCAGAGCGCTCCTGCAATCCGGCGGGTGGTATGATGACCGCGAGGTAGAGAATGCATTCTGGAAATGGTGAGCGGATTATTCGCGATCAGGGAATTTGCGGCGGAGAGCCTGTATTCCGAGGTACGCGAGTAACTTTGCGAACTGTTCTCGCAAGTTTGGCCGGGGGAGATTCACCTGAAGAAATACTGGCCGATTTTCCGAGTCTGCAGCCCGACGACATCAAGGCTGCGATTGCATTCGCTGCCGCCTCCGCGGAGGAGGACCTGCCAATCCCGCCCACTCCTCAATTCAATGAAGATCAAGCTCGATGAAAATTTGCCACTCCAGATTGCCCCTGAATTGCAGGCCCTCGGGCACGAAGTACAGACTCTTGACATGGAAAGACTTTCAGGTTGCGCCGATCACGAGCTATGGCAGGCTTGCCGAGCCGGCGAGCCTTGATGGCCCGACTGATTGATGTATTCCGCACCGAAAGCGTGAGCAGTTGGACAAGATGCTTTGTGGTAATTACAGACCGGAAGATTCGCGTCCGTCGTCCAGGCTCCGCGATTGATGAGTAATTGCGAACGGAACCTCCGCAGATCGCATTCGACTGCATCCATTACCCACTGATTCAATGAACATGGAACGCATTTTCCTTCAAGGCCGTCATGTTCGTCTGGAAGAGCTGGATCTGAAGCATACGCGCGGGCTGGCGGAGGCGTCGGCGGGAGAACTCGAGCTGTATCAATGGAGTCCGGTTCCGCAGGGCGAGGCGGAGGCGCGGCGGTACATCGAGACGGCATTGGCGTGGAGAGATGCCGGAACCGCGCTGCCGTTCGCGATTGTGAATAACGAGACCGGCGCGGTCGTGGGGTCAACGCGGTTTTTCAATCTGGAACGCTGGCCCTGGCCTGAAGGACATGCTGCGCACAGGCGCGAAACTCCTGATGCGTGTGAGATCGGCTATACCTGGCTGGCGCGCTCGGCGATCCGCTCGCCGGTGAACACGGAAGCCAAGCTGCTGATGCTGGAATACGCTTTTGAAACCTGGAAGGTATTCCGCGTGTGCCTGCACACGGATGTGCGCAACCAGCGGTCACGGGCGGCGATTGAGCGCATTGGCGGAAAGATGGAAGGGATTTTGCGCGCGCATCGCATGGCGGCCGATTTCATTCCGCGCGATTCCGTGCGGTACTCGATCATTGCGGAGGAATGGCCGGAGGTGAAAGAGAGGCTGCGGAAACGTTTGGGCGGATGAGTGCGGGCGCGTCGGCACGGAATGGTGGATCCCGCGTTCGAGCGACCGCTAAAGCCAGAGATGTAACTTGTCTCATTCATGACCATAAATGGCCATTCTTCCCAACGCTCCTTCCCTGAAATGGGATTTTTGGATTTGACGGGACAGTGTCCTTCCTCCCGCGGCAGCCCTGTCCTATTTTCATATTGATTCTCATAACAGAGTAATATAATATGTGAGCTGGCCGCCCAGGCGGTGGAAGTGAACGTTCTTTGAAAACAGAAGCAATTGGCAATTAGCAATTGGCAACTAGCAGATGGTCACTGTGTGGAGACTATTTACTTTGACGTAAATGACGTCTCTCGCGACTCTCCGTCGAGGGATAGCAGACGACGGGGATCGACTCCGGGGTGACTTCCCGTAAGTCCTTATCTTTCGGGGTTGACGGGGTGGGGTGGGGCATCCCTCTAAGGGTTACTGAGGAGTAAATCGCCGTGATCGCCGCCGTCGCCGGAATCGGAAACGCAAAGGCTTTCACCGCGGAGGACGCAGAGAACGCAGAGGTCGGAAGGTCCTATCCGGAATGTGCGTCAAGTATATGCTCGCCCAAACTCCCGCTTGGCTAGTTCCCGCTCACACTGCGGGGACAACCGTCGCCAGTACAGTTCCCTCGCTGCGCTCGGGATTTCGCCTGCGGGCTCGGACGCCCGCAAAACGGCTCAACTTACTCTCCCTGTCCGGGCTTGCTGGTAACTGTCGCTTCCTTATCCCCATCGCGATCCAAGCGATAGCCGGCCAAAGTGCCAGACGAGGTCTGGAGAAAGAGCATGTCGCTGATGTCGTCGACGGCGTAGCGCGGCTCCATCTCTTTTCCCAGATTGACGCGGGCTTGGGGCTGGGCGGTGGACTTATCGAGCTGCAGCAGGACGTTCCCGTGCCCGTCAGGCGCGCGGGTGAGCATGAAGACAAAGCCGGGCAGGACGAGCGAAGCCTTGAAGCGTTTGGTGGCCATCGCGGCCGACTGGCGCGAGTAGCGTTCGAGCTGACGACCGCCTTGCGAGTAGGCATGCGCGAGCTGGCCGGCGACAAGCTGAGTGGTTGGGTCGTTGGATTGGCGAGCGGCTTGAGCGAAGGCATCACCGTAAGCGGACGCGGCGGCTCCGTACAGACCGGCACGCACGGCGTTGACAGCGTAGAGCGCGCGCAGCAGGCCGGGAAGTTGCGGCGCCGGGTAGTAAATCTGGGATTTGATCTGGCCGTCGCGAGCGACGATTACGAGGTTCTGCGGCGAGGTGAGCACGATGCCTTCGGGACGAATCTCCATGGCCGTGGGATCTTCACCGCCTTGCAGCTTGATCTGGCCGCCGACCGCGCGAAACGTGCCTTTGTCGCGGTCTACGGCGTAGAGCTGGTGGTCGCGGTTGGCGAAGACATAGAGCGTGTGGCCTTCCTCGGCGTAATGCAAAAAATAGCGCGCGGCGTTGTAGTCGTCAGAATTGGAGCTCCACGGCTTGCCGCTCTCAATGGCGTCTTTGAACTTGGGCTCGCCGGTGCTGAGGTCGAGAATGTTGACTTCGGCGTTCGTCGAGGCGTCCGGCCGCGAGACGTAGAGCAGGCCGGCGGATGTAAGCTCCGCGTAGTTGAGCTGGCCTTTGATCTTCGCGTCTTTCTTGAGGCGCAGCGAAGCGGTCGCGACGTCGAGCACATTGATATTAGTGCGCGATTGGGCATCGATGGCCAGCACGACCGTGGGACCGGCGATCATGGCGTCAATCACGTTTCCGTGCATGCGAATGGGCTTGGAGGCGATAGTTGCGCCGTCGTCATAACGCGCAACGTTGATTCCGGTCTGCACCACGCCGTTGATGACGCGGCGGCTGCCGCTGGACTCGTTCTCCGGCGGAGCTTCAGGCAGCATGACGATTCCGTCCGGATGCTGGACGATGTCCCGGATGCGGCCTTCGACTTTGGCGGGCTTGGGCCAGAGCGCCTGGCCGTCGGCGAGGCGATAGGCCATGAGCTTGTCATCGAAGCTGACGTAGAGTCGGTCGGCTTTATCTACCGATGGATAGAGCTTGACGAAATGCGGAGGCATGCCGCGTTCCGTGGGCAGCGATTGCGACCAGCGTACCGCTCCGGACCGCGCGTCGAGAGCGCGAAGGCCGGAGAGCGTGTGCAGTATGAGCGTATCAGCGCCAGCTTCAAGCACTTGGAGTTCAGTGCCGCCGGAAGCCATGTGCGCCAGGTTCTGCATGAGCGCGCCAAACCCGCGGCGCTTGGGTTCGGTCTGCGCGAAGAGCGAATCGTTGACCCAAAGTTGTTTGCCGTTGGAAAGATCGTAGAGAGCCACTACCGGCTCCTGTCCTTCGCCGCGCTGGCCGTGCACGAACAAGGCTCCACTCTGTGGCAGAACGCGCACGGTGACCACCTTGGTCAGGCCGAGTTGGCGCGAATCGAAAAGGGTTGCGCCGGTGGCGGGATCGAAGATCAGCAGCAGCCCGGGATTTTCGGCTTCCATCAGGAGCGAGCCGGGAACGGGATGCACACTCTCGGCAGGAAGGCCGGCCAATTCGGACTTCTGCCAGGCGATCTGGCCGCTGTAGATGTCAACGCCAGAAAGCGCGGTGTCGGTGGAGACCAGCAGAGCGCCGGCGGGCGTCATCTGCTGCCAGCGGATTTCGCCGTTGAGTTTGACTGTCCATGCGGGTTTGGAGGCTAAGGGCGCTGGTGTTTGCCCCGGCGCAATGGCGGCGAGCGCGACCGCCGCTCCGAAGAATAAGACAACGCGTGTCAGGCAACGGACAGGCAAAGTGGACATAAATCTCCTTGTGGAGGCTGAATGTGGAGGAAAGCCCATGTTCCCGCAAGTCGGGACTAGATGAAAGGCACGGAGAGGCATGGCCGGTGGGAAAGCTCGCTGGGCGGCGCAGATGAATTTGTTCCGGTGCTGTGACTCACTTGCTCAATGCTACCGAGCCATCCCACCTTACTTTCCGCCACCGCGGAACCAATAACTCTTAAGAACGATGCGGTGATTATGTGAGTGATACTTAGATTCTTCTATCAGGACTTCGTGGCCCTCTGCCGTCGAAACTGCGGCGAGTTAGCCTCAAAAAAACCTTGCGGAAGCAGCAAAATCAAGGGTATGCTGAGCCATCCAGAGATCCTGAAAACCGAGCTTCCGGCTTAAGTGTCGGTTCCAGGTGTGTTTTTGATCGGCGTGCTCCCAGTGGTAGGGATGGTTTCTGCCCGCCGGATAGCCAATTTTCCCCCAACACAGCTAGAGTCCGAGGACGCGGTTACAGCCTCCCGGAAAAGCTCCGTTTCTATCGGAGGAAGGCATGAAATCCATGTTGTTGTCTCTTGGGTTGGATCATTTCGGCGGAACACAGAAGAACGCGCGAACGCGCCGCTATCGCTCTCATCTATCGGCATTCGCTCTCATTTTCTTAACAGGCTTTTTGCCCGCCGGCGCGCAAACCGTCAGCGGGACGATTCCGGCAGGAACCGCGCCTGTTGCAGTCGCCGTGAATACCGCGACCAACAAAATCTATGTGGCCAACAGCCAAGCCGGGACTGTAACAGTAATTGACGGCGCAACCAACGTGCCGTCCACGGTTACCGTTGGAACCACGCCTGTGGCGCTGGCCGTGAATCCAGTGACCAACAAAATCTACGTGGCAAATCTAGGCAGCAATAACGTAACCGCGATTGACGGTGCGAGCAATGCGCCTACAAACATAGCCACCGGAGCTGGCCCGTTTGCGTTGGCGGTTGATCCTGTACGCAACAAGATTTACGTCGCCAACCAGACCGACGGGACAGTGACCGTCATTGACGGCGCCAGCGGAACGGCAAGTCCGACTCCAATCAAGGTCGGAACATCGCCCGGATCCATCGCCCTAAACACCCTTACCAACAAGATTTACGTTGCAAACACCGGCAGCAGCAGCGTGAGCATTATTGATGGCGCGACCGGGACTGCTGCGCCCCCGATTGCAGTAGGAACCCAGCCAGCGGCGCTTGCCGTAAACGAAGTTACGAACCAGATTTATGTCGCGAATCAGGGTGGTGGAACCGTCAGCGTGATTGATGGCGCCAGCGGCACTGTGGGTGCTACACCGATTACGGTAGGGACATCTCCCGGGAAGTTGGTGGTTAACCCGGTCAACAACACGCTTTATGTCGCCAACCTCGGAAGCACGACCGTAAGCGTGGTGAGCGGCGCAACGGTGACCAACATTGATTTAACGGTGTCGCCTTCGGCCATCGCACTCGACCCAACTTCCGGAAATGTGTATGTGGCTAGCGCAACAAGCAATTTCGTAAAAGTAATTAGCCCCGCCAATAGCGTTGTCGCAACTCTGATCGTGGCAGACTCGAATGCTCTGGCGGTAAATCCGGTTACGAACAGAATCTATGCCGTAGACAACGGCGCCGCCAACGTGACTGTGATTGACGGCGCGACCAATGGAACAACGCTCATCCCGGCGCCGTCCCAGCCTTCCGCTGTGGCGGTTGATCCGCTCGCCAATAAGATTTACGTAGCCGATCCCGGCAACAACACCGTCACAGTAATTAACGGCGCGACCGGCAGCCCGACGAGCGTGAATGTCGGTAACGATCCCGTTGCCATCGCGGTCAACCCGATCACCAGCCAAATCTATGTGGCCAACGCACTTGCAGGCACGGTTTCTGTGATTGACGGTCCCACCAACACGGTCACGACTGTTCCGGTTGGCACATCTCCTTCGGCCGTCGCGGTGAATACCGTGACGAACCAGATTTATGTGGCGAATCAGCAGGATGACAGCGTAACCGTTATTGATGGCGCCACCAAGACGCCGCAGCCGCCTGTAGCCGTTGGCTTGGGACCGGGCGCCCTGCCGGTCCATCTTGCGGTGAACCCAGAGACCAACAAGATTTACGTTGCCGATGCGGGGGATAGCACCGTAACTGTCATTGACGGAAAAACCAACGCAACAACGGTCATCCATGCAGGGCCTACGCTAAGCGCAATCGCGGTAAATTCCGTCACGAACAAGATCTACGCGGCCAACCAGGGAGCGCTTGGGGCCGGTACCGTTATCGTCATCGACGGCGCTAGCAACGTTGCCTCCTCTCCGATAAGCGTTGGCAACAGGCCGATTGATATCGCGGTAAATCCCATTACGAACCAGATTTACGTCAGCGAAATCAACGATGGCACACTCACAGTCATCGACGGCGCTACCAACACTACCAACAACATTCCCGCGGGAACGCTGCCCTCGACGATCGCTGTAAACCTGGCGACCAATAAGATTTATGTCATCAACGGCGGCAGCACTAAAGCGGTGGTCGCGATTGACGGCATTACCGGTGCCTCCAACACACTACCGGTCGGAACTACTCCAACAGCGTTGGCCGTAAATCCAACTACGAACACCATCTATGTGACCAATCAGGGCAGCGATAACGTTAGCGCGATCGCAGAGCAGCAGGTACAGCCTGTGCCTCTGGTCGTAACGGTCACTCCGCTTGCAGGAAACGCCACCGGCAATGCGACTCCGAACTTCCAGTTCACGGCGAGCAGCACGTTCGCTCCTTCCACACCGCCGATTAACGCTCTTTACTTCCAGTTCGATACCTGGCAAGGGCCGTGGATCCGCGCGGCAGGCAGCGCGGGCAGTTTCAGCGGAACCGCTCCCCTGCTCTCCAGCGGAACGCACGTGCTCTATGCATTTGCTACCGACGGGCAGGACGCCACTTCCACGAACCCCGGCGCAAGCGGTAGTCCGCTAGTCGGAGCTATTACTTCTTACACCTTCAATGTTGCCCCCACCGGCGCGCCAACAACCGTAGCTCTTACTTCATCAGCCACTACGGCAACCGCGGGAACCAGCATCACGTTTACGGCGAACGTAACCAGCCCTTCGCCGGGAACTCCCACTGGCACCGTGACTTTCCTTGATGGATCAACCAATCTTGGCAGCAGCGCCGTTGATGTTGCCGGTCAGGCGACGTTCGCAACTTCGACTCTGCATCCGGGATCACATTCGATCACGGCCGCCTATTCGGGCGATGGCGTGTTCAGCCCTGCGACTTCCGCCGTGGTCACTGAGACGATTAATGGCCAGCCGACGACGACAGCGGTGAGCTCGTCTGCCAATCCCTCCACCGCCGGACAGGGTGTTATCTTTACAGCGACGGTCACCAGCGGGGCGGGAACGCCCACAGGTTCGGTGACCTTCCTTGATGGCAACAACACGGTTGGAACAGGCACGCTCGATGCCGCCGGTCAGGCCAGCGTCCAAATTTTCACGCTTGCGGTCGGTTCGCACTCCATCACCGCAACTTATTCGGGCGATGCAACGTTTGATCCCAACACCTCGGCGGCTCTGAACCAGATCGTCAATGGGGCGCCCACGACAACGTCGCTTGCTTCATCGGCGAATCCTTCGTCGTTCGGCCAGTCAGTTACGTTCACTGCCACGGTAAGCAGCACCACTCTCGGCACGATTACCGGAACCGTTAAATTCTCTGATGGACCCACTCAAATCGGCAGCGGAACGCTGAGCGCCGGCCAGGCAACATTCTCGACGTCCAGTTTGTCCACCGGCTCACATTCCATCACTGCAACCTACTCGGGCGATGCCAAGTTTTCCGGCAGCACTTCGGCCGTGGTTTCGCAAACCGTAAATACCGCTGCCAGCACGACCACCCTGGCTTCTTCCGCGAATCCATCGGCCGCCGGCCAGAGCGTGACCTTCACGGCCACCGTCACCAGCAGCGCCGGCACACCTACAGGAACGGTGACTTTCAAAGATGGCGCGACCAGCCTCGGGACCGGCGCACTCGACGTGACAGGCAACGCATCGTTCTCAACTTCAACATTGATCCTGGGACCGCATTCCATCACTGCCGGTTACGCAGGCGACACCAGCTTTGCCGCGAGCACTTCGGCGGTGCTCTCACAAACCGTTGAAGAACCCACGACTACTTCCCTTGCTGTCGACTCCAATCCTGCAGTGCTCGGTCAAACCGTAACGTTTACTGCCACGGTCGGCCGCACCGTACCAGGCACTCCCAGCGGCATAGTCAAATTCTTTGACGGCGCTGGGCTTCTGGGCACAGCTACTTTGAGCGCCGGCAAGGCGAGCTTCCCCATCGCAACTCTCGATACAACCGCACACTCCATTACCGCCGCCTATCAAGGCGACACCATATTTGCGCCGAGCAGTTCCACTGCGATCGCAGAGCGGATTCTCGATTTCGCAGTGAGCACTCCGCCAACCGGCTCCACGTCGGCTACTGTCACCGCCGGCCAAACGGCCAGCTACTCGTTGCAATTTGATCTGGTTTCCGGCTTGGCGACCGATCAACTAAGCGTGACGGTTACATGCTCTGGAGCGCCGGCAAAAGCAACCTGCTCTGGCCCGGCTTCGCCGGTTGTGGTCACAGGCGGACAGAGTGCAACCGCCCTGATCACCGTCACAACTACGGCAAATGGCCTGGCAGTTCCGCCTGGCTCACCGCGTCCGCGTCTCCCGCTCAATCTTTTGCCGGTGATCGCCGCGCTTGCGGTGCTGTCGTTCATTTTCTGGCTGGCGATCGCTCAGCGGCGGATGCAGACCAAAACAGGCAAGCTGGCATGGCGCTTTGCCCATGCGCTTCCGGTCTTAGTTCTCTTCCTTGCCATTGCGGTGGTCAGCGGCTGCGGTGGAGGAGGAGGGTCCAGCACGCCTCCGCCAAACCCAACGCCAACTCCTGTACCAACGCCGACGCCGACACCGGCCAACGGTACACCTGCCGGCACTTACACGCTTACCGTGACGGCCGTATCTGGGACAACCACGCACATCCAGCCGTTGACGCTGGTGGTGCGGTAGTGCAGAGACGAACTGATAAGAGATTTTGGAGGATTTGAGCTACGTGAACTTGTTTATCAAGAAGATCAATTTTGATCAGAGCACGATGAAATTCTTTTTCACAACGCTGCTGCTCTGTTTACTGCTGAGCGGCTGCGTGGTCTCGCCGCGCAGGACCTTGGGCGGCGGACCTACTCCTACTCCTACCCCAACTCCAACCCCTGGAGCCCAAGGTCAACTCTACGTGGCAAACCAAGTCGACGACAGCATTCTTCGTTTTGCCAACGCTGCATCGGCCGACGCCAATCTTGCCCCAGCAGCCACCATTAAGGGAAATCTCACCGGCCTGAATAGTCCCAACTATATTTTCCTCGATTCCCAGAATGACCGGCTGTACGTAACTAACCAAGCGGGGTCCTCCATTCTGGTATTCGATTCAGCCAGCACCTTGACCGGCAATCAAGCGCCCACGCGTACCATTACCGGAGGGAACACTGGGATTACCACGCCCATTGATGTCGCAGTGGACACGGTCAAGGACCTTCTCTATGTAGCGAGTGGGCTGGATGTTTTCGTCTTCACTTCCGCATCCACGGTCAACAGCGACGCCCCTTTCACGCGCGACATCAAGCTCGGTTTCACGCCCAAAGCCATGTTTCTGGATGCCGCCAATGACCGGCTGTTTGTGGCCGATTCCATCGGAAATGCGATTGACGTTTTTGACAGTGCAAGCACCCTGACCAGCACTACACCCCTGACCCCAACGCGCAGCATCAAGGGCCCAAGCACGAAAATGAACGCGCCTTCCGGAGTTGCGGTGGATGCTGTTGGCAAATTGATTGTTGCGAATGCCAATAACAACAGCATTACGATTTACCCCGACGCCGCGGGAGGCAACGGCGATGTTCCCGCTGCCGTAGAAATCACGGGCGCCAGCACTACCTTGAACTCGCCTGCGCAAATCGCAGTGAATCGATCGAACATCTTGGTGGAGCTTTTTGTCGCCAATTCCAATGGCGGAAACGTGCCGATCTTCTCCGATCTTGGAGCAAAGACCGGCAACATCGCTCCCAGCCGGAACATCAACGGCACTGCTACAACGCTCACAGTCGCCGGTGCGGTCACCGGAATCGCGCTCGATCCAACGCGCTGATCGTTTACCCTGTCATGAACAAAGGCGCCGCTCGTTGCGGCGCCTTTACTATTTCCTCTGATCGATTTCTAGTTCACTCTCAGCTCCGGAAAAGTTCCGTCTGTTCTCAGCACTCCTGCTGCAGCGTCTTCATCTGTGTTTCCAGATTGCGCGAGTAATCACGTTCCGCCTGAAGTTCCGCTTGTAGCTTTTTCACCAGCCCTTCCAGCCGCAGCACTTCAACCCTCATCTTGGTCATCTCGCTACCGCTGCCATTCCCGTTTGCAGCTCTAGCCACAGGAGCCGGTGCGGGAGCAGGCGATGGAGCGACTGCTGCCTGCTTCGGGGCAAGATCCACCTCAGGCCACATTCCTGGATACTCATTGCCGGAAGCAATCGGCGAAACAACCGGAGCCGGCGCAGCAGGAGTCGCCGCAGCCTTCGGCATCACGGTCGCGGGAGTTGGCGCAGAAGAAAAGATCGCGCTCAGTGCCGCGGCGGTTTCCGTTGGTCCCGCGAGCGCCGCTGGAGTGCGGTTCAATCCCAAAAGATGCCGTACGCGAGCGATCAGGTCCTGCGGCTGAAACGGTTTGCGCAGCAGTTCGTCTGCCTTCGCCGAGAACGCCCGTTCCGCGACGGCGCGATTCACCACGCCCGACATGAGGATCACCGGCGTCTTGGCCAGCTCAGGATGGCTCTTGATGAACTGGCACACCTCGTAGCCATCTTTCTCCGGCATGATCACGTCAGTGATGACGATGTCCGGTCGTGTCTGCTCGATTTCGCCGAGCGCTTTGGCGGCGTCATGGGTCGCCACCACGTTCAGGTTCTCGCGCCGGAAGGCGATCTTGATTACTTCGCGCATGGTGGCGCTGTCGTCAATAAACAAAACTGTAGGCATGGCAGCCATC
>DATEGH010000094.1:0-13556 GCA_035280185.1 Terriglobales bacterium | reverse complement strand
TCTGAGGTCAGTTTAAGACTGCCATTGCCAAAATTGCCATCATTGCCAGGATTGATGATTGAAAAATCGCGATAACGTTATTCTCTTTCGTTCTGTAGCTTCGAGAAAAAGGGCGTCATTCGATCGTGAAGACCAAATCGGCAATTTTGGCAATCATGGCAATTCTGGCAATGAACACATGAGATCTCTTCGCTCGCTTCTCCGCCGCACGCCCTTCTACGGAGCCTACAAGTCCGCTGGCCATTATCCCGACTACTGGTACTGGAAGCTGCGCGGGGAACCGGTGCGTCCGCCGCATCTGGTGAAGCAGCGCACGGTGCGCGACTACACTGAACGCTACGGCCTGACCGTGCTGGTGGAAGCCGGCACGTATTACGGCGAGATGGTTGCGGCCATGAAGAACCACTTCGATGAAATCTATTCCGTCGAGTACGATCACGCGCTCGCTGCTCGCGCGCAGAAGAAGTTCGCGCGCTGGCCGCACATTCATATCATTGAGGGCGACAGCCAGAAAGTGATTCCAGAAGTCGTCGCAAAGCTGCGCCAGGCCGCGCTCTTCTGGCTCGACGCGGGATATTACGGCTGGGCGGGCACCCACGGCAACCGCCAGCGCCTTACCACGGAACTGGACGCCATTCTCTCTGCGCGCACCGATCACATCATTCTGATGGATGATGCTCACGGTCTGAACGGCCAGAGCGGCGCGCCGACGGTAGAACAACTGAAGCAGCAGATCGAATCACGATTCCCGGGGCGAGTGGTTGAGGTGAGACAGAATATTTTGAGGATTACGAATCGTTAGGATCTACAAGGTCTCCATTTACCGCAAAGGACGCAAAGACCGCGAAGAAGCCGGCCTCTGTTGTGCGTCGCGAACTTCGCGTGCTTTGCGGTGAAATCTGGCAGTTTTCGGCCGAGGACCACCTGCTAAACTGAAAATCCGGGGAAGCGCATGGGGTCCGGTGACCCTTCCGGTCTTCAAAACCGGCGAGAGGTAGCTTCGCTGTCTCTGGTGGGTTCGACTCCCACTCGCTTCCGCCAACTCACTTAGTCTAGGGTCGACCTAACCCCGCGCTGCCGAGTGTTTGAATGGCAATGAAATTCCTAGCTAACTCGCCACGAATACGAGATCGGGATGAGGTCTCCTTCATCTGGATTCCATAACTCTTTGATCTGCACCAATCCACCACCGACGCGAATAGTCTGAGTTCCAGAAACGCTCACACCATGGACCAGCACGAGGATGCATTGGCTCGGGCTATGCCGGATATGGTCCACTTCTCCCTTTGTCAGAATAAGCGTTTTCCCCGAGGTCTGCGTCCCTTTTACCTCGACAAAGAAACGCTTACTGTCACGCTGACATATGTAATCGTACGGCTTGAACTTAGAAGTATCTTGAAACTTCCTATAACCTTTCGCGGTAAGGACAGAGCGCGCCTTGCTCATCGCAAATTCTTCAATTGCCTTGCGAATGACCGCGTTTGATTGAAAGCCAGCCCCACGTTCCTGGGAGATGACTGCGGCCTGTTCCGATTGATTCGCCGCATTCGGATTTGTGAGCAGATTCTCTTTGTCGTAGTTCTGGACATAAGAGATTGCGTTCATCATCCATGCAGGTGGTTTGCCCTTCCCTCTCTTCTGGTATGGATAACGCACGTTAGATTGTCCGAAACCGTGTTTGACAGTGCCCGGAATCTTGTATGTTCGTTCAGCCTCAGGCAGAAGGACAGCCTGCTCTGTGGGAGCCTCGAAACTGTAGCCGACGAACCTGAAGTTGGAAGTGTGAGCTTGTTTCAAGCGCTTTCTCATACTCGTGGCCACGCCCGATGCAAAGGTTGCGCTCGTCCTATGTACCACTGCGTTGTGATACCAACCTATTATTTTCTGCTGCGCGACAAAAACAACAAGAACGTCAGTGAGAGTGCTCTCGCTAGCCGCTGACGTTTCGATTTGCTCTAAGCTGATGCGGCCGCTCTTCGCTCGAGCAAACCCGTACAGGCGTCCGCCAAAATCCGCGAAATTAAACAGCTCATGCCCCACGTTGTTTTTGTTGTAGCGTCCTCCACCTTTAGGACGTTCATCGCCAGGCTGCGGTCCCGCGTAGAAAGTCATTGATCCAATACGCGCAAATAGCACTCTAAGAGGCTTTGATTCGGTCTGCGGAGTGAGTGCGGGTTCTGGATGGGCCATTTGTATCCCTCTACTTTGCTGAGACGATAATATCGGCTTCGTGCCGCACGGAGAAGATCTATAGCGCAAAAGAGAAAGCCCTCGGCTGACGCTGGGTTTCTGGTTTTTTCGCGCTCTCACGCTAGGTGCACGTTGGACTCGGCTTCGCCTGGAATGATTCCCTGGGGCAACTGGCCGCCGTTGTACTCCATCAGCCGGTTTTTCCATTTCAGAAAATCGGTGATGGTTTGCGGTTCGATTCGGACCTCGACGCGGCGCAGGCTGGCCAGCAGCAGGTTCATCTCCCACATCAGGCCGGTCTCGCTGCGCTGTGAAGTGCGCGCCGGCTTGGCCGCAATAGAGATGGCGCGGCCTTTGGCTTCCAGCAGTCCCCATGATTTGGGCAGTTCGTCCACCCGGATAAGATTTTGGGGCGCAAGATAAAAGCGTTCGCATCCCATGCCCTGTGCCGCGTCCTGGCGGAAGGGCTTCTCGCGATCGGCCAGGAAGTCGGCGCGCGAGATCTTGCACTCGATGAGCACGGAGCGGCATTTGCCTTTCCAGCCGATCACGTCCGGGGTCTCGCCGCCGGCGCAGGACTGTTCAGACAGTACTATGCCGCAGCGGTAACTGCGGCGCAGCCATTCTTCAGCCATGTGCACGAGTTGGGCGTGGGTCATTGAATGGTTGTAACCCGGATCGCGCGCCTTGCCTAGTAGCTTGATGGTTGCGGGTTCATCGCTTTTCGAGCAATGTCCGCGCAGTTGTCATTCCGAGCGGCAGCGAGGAATCTGCTCCTGCACACATTCCGCACAGCAGATTTCTCGTGCCAACTGCAGGCGCTCGAAATGACAATTGTTCGGGAGATATGCGAAAGCAGGCGGCGCGTCCGTGGGCAGAATCAAGGGTTCGGCGCGATCTCGCCGACATTGGCCACAGTATCGCCCTTCTTCATGGAAGGCACAGCGCAGATGTACAGCACGACTCCTGCCGAAGGAGCGACTGCTTCGTAAATCACTTTGCCATAGAAATCCGTCACGTAGCCGATCTTCATTCCTTGCGCCACGTAGGTCCCGCGCTGCACCAGCGGATGGAAGATTCCGGTCTGTTCGCTTTCGACAGTATCCACTTTGCCGATCCAAACGGGATGGGCCACGGGTGATGGCGCGCCGGGCAGCATCTTGAGGTAGCGCATCAGGCTAAACGTACCGTTCACCAGTGCATCAACATCACGCGGTTCGACAGTTCCGGCATGGCCGGCTTCGACTGCAATGGCCGGCTTACCGCGCGTATTGGCGGTGTTATCGAGATAGCGTGAGGCGCTCGGGTCGCGCGGCCGGTCGCTCCAGATGATGATCGTGTCCAGGCCAAAGGCCAGCGCCATCTCGCGCGTGGTTGCGTCCTGTTTGGCGTCGCCAGATTTGGGCCAGTAGCTGTAGGGACGCAGATTCTCGTCCAAGTCGCCACCGTGATAATCCACCAGGTAATCGCACTTCTCAACCACCTGTTTTGTGATTGCCCAGGAAGCGCGATCGGTTTGCGTGCCATTCGGGTTTCCGGGATAGAAACGGTTCATGCTCTTGCCGTCCACCGGGTTCACGTGCGGGACTTTCTGCTCGAACGAGGGCAGATTGACGAGAGGAACAATGATCACTGTGCCGGAAACTTGCGCAGGATCGATCGCGCCGATCAGTTTTTCGAGCGCAATGATGGAGGCATATTCGGTGCCGTGCAGACCGGAAACGAGCGCAAGCACCGGGCCCGGCTTGGTTCCGCGGACAACAACCACGGGAATGGAAGCGCCTGGATCTGAGCCCCCAGGAACTTCAATGGTTCCGGTAGCTTTGCTTCCGGGCGCAGCCGTAGCACTACCGACAGTGGAGCTCCCGGCCTGAGCCAGAGCAGCCGAGGTGCAGCAAAGAGCAACCGCGAGAGCGCAAAGAGTTCGGCAGTTCATAGCCGGCTAAGTGTAGTCGCTTTACCTTTTCGTGAGAAGCGGGACACCTCAGCCGGCTCGTTGATCGAACACTCAGGCCGCTCGCCGGACTCCTCCGCTGCCGGTGCCGCTGGTTCGGCGTCCTGTGATAGCGCGGAAAATCAACGTGAGCACCACAGCTCCGAGAATTGCAACCAGGATCGTATAAATTGTTCCGCCCTGGCCGGTTCCGCCCAGCGCGCGCATGATCCATCCGCCGACGATCGCGCCGGCAATGCCGAGCAGAATGTCTGCCAGCGCGCCGTAACCGGAGCCACGCATGATCTTGCCCGTCGCCCAGCCGGCAATCAACCCCACAATGATCCACCAAAGTAAAACCATGTTCTCCTCATTTCTCTTGGGGGAACCCCACCAGTAGATTAGAAGAGACCCGATGCGAGCAGGTTTGACCCGCTAGGGTGCGAATCGAGAGCTGCGGGAATATCTCTTCAGCTACGTCCGCTTCGACGAGAGTTCACTTCCCTTTACCAGGGTGCTCGCGGGTGGTCGCGATATAAGTCACCGTGTCCCAGGCATTGTGGATCCCGATGAACAGTAGAAGCAGCGCGGTGGCGGCGATCACGAACAGCGCCTGCCCGGGAATCCGCAGCAGCAGAATCGCGCCAGCGAGCAAGATGGCGTAGCCGGCCAGCGGCAGGCCTGCGTACCAGAACCAGTCGCCCCAATCGGGCGCGTAGCCGGTCTGTTGCCGGGCATGCCAGATCACACGGAGGAGGTAAGCGATTCCCGCTGCGCCGCAAATTCCCAGGCATATTGCAATGCTGGATGCGTCGGACCAGGGCGCGCTGAGAATGGCGGAGATGAGCAGCGAGGCGCAGAAGTGGACCACCGTGGGCGTGCCGAACGCGCGCACCTCGCGCATGCTGCTTCTGGTCTCAGATTCGGCAATCAGCGCAATCACCACAAACTGCAATCCGGTCAGCGCGCCCGCCGAAGAGCCCACGATGACGTAAAAGTTTTCCCAATGCGAAAGCGACGAGAGTGCGGTTTCTTCCATCATCAAGAGCGCCAACATAGCACGCGAGGGAGCCACTGTCACACAGCGAGAGAGGCGACGAAGGGCTTCTTATCTGCTTCGCAGCACAGTTCCGGAAGGGAAACGGGAGCCGATATGGCAAACTAGAGGGAACTTTCACTATGCCAGTGGTTCTCAAGATTGACAGGCGCCGCAACGTCGTCTATTCGGCGTTCTACGGCAAGACGACGGACCAAGAAGTGGCCGCGCACCGCGATGCGATTGCCGCCGATCCGGACTTCGATCCGGCGTTCAGTGAAATCGTGGACTTCACAGGAGTGACGGAAGTGGCGCTGTCAGAAGCCTCGCTGGCGGCGATGGCCAGAAATCCCAGCCTGTTTAGTGATTCCTCTGTCCACATCATCGTGGCGCCGGCGGATCTCATGTTCAATCTGGCCGCCAAATACAAGGCTTTTGCCCGACTCTCGCGACCGAACCTGTTCGTGGTGCGCACGCGCGCAGAGGCTTATCAGCTCTTGCCGTCCGGCGGGGAGGAACAGGAATAATCTTGACAGCTCCCCTCGCAAATGCGGATTAATATTCCACGGCCATCCTGAATATCAAGAACCTTCCTGATGAGCTCTACAAAAAGCTTCTCGCGCGCGCAAAGCGCCAGCACCGATCAGTGGCGCAAGAGATTACTCGTCTTCTTAGCGAGGCCTTTGAAACTCCGGAACCGCTTTCCATTCTCGATCTCAAGGGACTGGGCAAGGAGCACTGGAAGAGAATTGATGCCGGCAAACATGTTGCGCGAGAGCGAATGTCATGGGATTAATGGCCGACCTTGGAAATGCGCCGGTCGGCATCGATTCAGTCATATTCATTTTACTTCATCGAGGAACACCCCAAATACCTTCCGTTGGTCGAACCTCTTTTCAAGGAGGCCGACGAGGGGCTTAGGGAGTTGACCACCTCCGCGCTTACATTGTTGGAAGTCTTAGTGGTTCCCTACCGCTCTGGAGACCATCTGCTGGCGGCTAGGTATGAGGCTATTCTTAGCAGGAGCCGTGGGGTGCGAATGGTGGAGATTTCGCGCAAAGAGATGCGCGCGGCCGCCCAATTGAGAGCGTCAACGGGACTGAAAACACCGGATGCCCTTCAGCTCGCGGTAGCGCTCGTTGCGGGCTGCAGGACTTTCCTTACGAATGATCGGGGCCTTCCTCCCATTCCTGGCGTTCGAATCATACAGTTAGGTGTTTACCTTCCTTGAATTGTTCGAAAGGAAATCCAGACCAACTTCCCGAGGTCTCTGCCAGTTCTTGCTGAGACGAAACAAGAAAGGCTGAATGCTCATTCGACGCCGGTCAGCCCTGTTTTCTTGAAGCCGCCCTTAGCTTTCGTCCTCCCGAACCGGAGCTTGAGTGCGTGAAGTCGTGATCTTCTTCGATGCGGTTGGCGTTGTGCAGCAGGGTGAAGTGGGCCCGTTCGCCGCAGCGCCGGCAGAACGGAAAGCGCTCCCCTTCCACCGCGAATACCTCGTGCGGCATGCGGTGCTGATAGTGCGTGGCGGTATAAATCCCTGTACTCGGAATTCGGTCGCCGGGCCGGAACGGTATAGTTGGCATAGGTCCGTATTTACGAACCAGAGGAACCAAGCAAGATTAAGGCGTTTCCTGTGCTGAAGCAATGACCCAATTTGCTTAGCACTCCCGCGAATCATGAAGATGAACTCAGAAGTCGTGAATGAAAGTCGCTCACTTCCGGACTGAAGAGTGCTGCTGCCACCGCTGCGAGGCGGCCACCAGCCACTCAAAAAATCTGCGCGAGACACAATCCCGATCGAAGGTCCGCTCAGGATGCCACTGAACAGCCAGCACCTCCTGCCCGGGCAGCGTGCCTTCCAGCGCTTCGATCACTTGGTCTTGCGTGCAGCGCGCGACCACACGCAGCCCATCGCCGGGCGTTTCGGCTGCCTGATGATGAGTGGAGTTCACCGGAAAGCGAGCGTTGGCAGGAACTCCGATTTCACGAGCTAGAAGCGAATCCGGCTCGACGGTGACCTGATGGGCAAACTCGTCGCCGCGCCGGCCGCTGTGAGTCACAGCCGATTCAATGTGCTGCACCAGAGTTCCCGTGCGCCAGACGTTCAGCGATTGCAATCCATAACAGATAGCGAAGATGGGCTTGCGCAGGTTGTAGGCATCCTGAAGCAGCAGTTCTTCGGCGGCTTCGCGCAGCGGATCGGAAGCGGCAGTCTTTGGATGGCGCGCTGCGTTGAATTTTTGCGGATCAACATCGGCTTTGCTTCCGGGGAGAAGCACTCCGGAACACCCGCTGATCGCTTTGGCCATGGATTCTGGCGCTAGAGACAGATCGAGCACCACGGGCTCGCCGCCGCACGTTTCAATGGCCCGCAAGTAGGGCGGCATGGTGCGCGTACTGTATTCGCGATCATAAGAGCACGGCTCCGGAATGGCGATGCGAGGCTTCATAAAAGAGGCCTGGTCTCCTTCAGGTTTTCCGGCCGCAGATCAGGCAGTGATGTATGAGAGTAGTACATTTCTGCAATCGCGCGCCGGGCTTCTTCGCTCAAGCGTTCCAGGTCTCGAGCCGTCAGCCCCCGCGTCGGAATCGGACGTCCCACCAGCAGTTGTACGGGCCGCGGCTTGATGTGCCAGGTGTTCATCTTCAGAGTCTCATAGGTTCCGATCAGCGCCATGGGAACGACATCAGTCTGCGCTTTGATGGCAGCATAAAAGGCGCCTCCCATAAACTTCTGCAACTGTCCGTCTTCTGAGCGGCCACCCTCAGGAAACACCAGCAAGGGCATATTGTTCTTGATGGCCGCTACCGCCAGGTTCAGGCTGCGGATGGAAGCCTTGGGATTGTCCAGCACCACCGCAATCTGCCCGGAACGCTTGAGATGCCAGCCCATGAAGGGGTAGCGGAAGAGTTCTTTCTTGGCCAGAATGCGGAACTGAAACGGCAGCGAATCATAGAGCACCGGGACATCAATCGCCGAAAGGTGATTCACCACGTACACGTGCGAGTGGCTGGTATCAATTGCTTCCATTCCGACCACTGTGACCGGCACTCCGATGGTGCGCAGGATCACCCTGGCCCACAACCTGGCAACGCGGTGCTGAATTTCGCCCGCACGGTCAAAGAAGGACGAAATGAGCGAGAGGCTGCCGAGGATGATGGTGTAGATCCAGATGAGAGGGTCGTAAATGAAATAAGAACGCAGTCTCGACATCCAGAAACGGAATCCCCCGCTGCGCTCGCGAACTTCCATGCCGGTCTCCGTCATCTCCGCCAAGCCGCTACGCACCCTGAAAAGCCGGGACCAGAATTGCCATGGCCGCGCCCACAACGTAGATCGAGCCGGTGACCACGATCACGCCGTCCTTTCCTGCCGAGGCTCTGGCCGCTTCGAGCGCTACGGCGATATTCGGCTGGGGGACCATTGTTGCTTGCGTGTGCTGCGCGAGATTCATGATTTCCTGCGCAGTAGCCGCGCGCGGGCTATCTGCGTGAGTGACGATTACGGTTTCGGCCAGGGGAAAGAGAATCTCCGCAATTTCGCCAATGGCTTTATCGCGCATGGCGCCAAAAACAAGCGTCAGGGGCCGTTCCGGATAAACGGCTGAAAGAGTGGAGCGCAAGGCCCAGGCGCCGGCGGGATTGTGCGCAACGTCCAGCACGTACTCCGGCTCGTTCAGCCCGGAATGAATGACTTCAAACCGCCCCGGCCATCGAGTATTTCTCACGCCTTCGGCAATCTGGCCTGGCGAGATTCGGAACCCAAAATGGTTCAGTTCTTCCGCCGCTGTAATCGCCAAAGCCACATTACGAAGCTGATGGCGGCCGGCAAGCGGTGAAGCAATCTCTACTGTTTCACCCATGATCTCAAGGGGGTATTCATCCTTTGAGTACGGCCCCGCGATGGGCGTAAGCGATGGCATGTTCTTTACCGCGCTGATCGGCTTGGCATTGCGTTCCATGATCTCGCGCCCGAGCACGTCATTGACTAGCGGATGCTGCGGCAACAGCACCACCGTGCCGCTCTGGCGGATAATTCCCGCTTTTTCGTGGGCGATCTCCGGCAAGGTATCGCCGAGAAATTTCTGGTGGTCGAAGTCAATATCAGCAATAACGGAAATGGCGGGATCGGCGATGTTGGTCGCATCGAGACGCCCGCCCATTCCGACTTCCAGCACAGCAAGCTCCACGCCGGCGCTGGCGAAATACTCAAACATCATGGCTGTGAGCATCTCAAAAAAGCTGGGATGCCAGGGAAGCTGCGAATGCGAAACCAGTTCGCGCGCCGCGGAATCTACGCGCTCATAGATCAACGCTAACTCGGAATCGCTGATCGGCTCATGGTTGATCTGGATGCGCTCGTTGATCCGAATCAGATGGGGCGAAGTGTAGAGGCCGGTGCGATATCCGGCGGCCTCGACGATGCCGGCCAGAGTCGCAGCGGTTGAGCCCTTGCCGTTGGTGCCGGCGATCAGCACGCTTGGCAGCCGGCGCTGCGGATTTCCCATGGCTGCAGCCAGCACACGCATATGGTCAAGATCGAACTTGCGCTGCGAGGTGAGTTCGTGCCCCAGCGAGAGAAGATCGGCGACCGCCTGGTGATAGGAGACAGCCACGGCTCAGGCGGCCTTCGGCGACATGAAATCGAGCGCGCGCGAAATGTAATTCTTCAAGTCGCGGCGATGCACGACCGCATCGAGCATTCCATGCTGCAGGAGAAACTCGCTGCGCTGGAACCCTTCCGGCAGTTTCTGCCGGATGGTCTGCTCAATCACGCGCGGGCCGGCAAAGCCAATCAGCGCTCCCGGCTCGGCGATGTTCAAATCGCCCAGCATGGCGTAAGAGGCAGTCACGCCGCCGGTTGTCGGATCAGTGAGCACGGAGATGTAGGGAACCTTCGCGGAGTCCAGGCGCGCGAGTCCAGCGGAGATCTTGGCCATCTGCAACAGGCTAACCACGCCTTCCATCATGCGGGCACCGCCTGAAGCGGAAATAATAATCATTGGTTTCCGTTGCTGGTAAGCGCGCTCTACCGCGCGCGTAATGGCCTCGCCGACAACTGCGCCCATGCTACCGCCGATAAAGCCGTATTCCATGGCGCTCACGATTACCGGCCGGCCATTCATCTTGCCGCTTGCGTTGATGATGGCGTCTTTCAGGCCGGTTTGCTGCTGGCTTTTTTCCAGCCGCGATTTGTAGCTCCGCGTATCGGTAAAGTTCAGCGGATCAGTGGAAGCAAGCGCGTCGTCCGATGTCTCGATCGTGTCCTCATCGAGCAGCAACATCAGGCGAGTGGGCGCGTCAATGCGGAAGTGATAGTCGCATTTCGGGCAGACGCTGAAGTTCTCTTCCAGGTCCTTCTTCCATATGATCTGGCGGCAGCCTTCACACTTCACCCACAGTCCTTCCGTGCGGACGCGCTTCTCTTCCGCGGGCTGAAGGTCGCCGGATTCTCGCTTAAACCATGCCAAGGTTAAGTTCCCTAACTTTCTGATCGCTACTTGAGGCGTTTTGCTTCGCTGTTCCCAAAGTCGTTAGCTAATGCCTGGTTCCCATCATCCGATCACGCGCGATCATCCGATGCTCTAGTATTCGATTCCGCGTTGCGCCAGGACGCCTTTCTCATAGGCGTGCTTAACCTGCTTCATTTCGGTAACGGTATCGGCCAACTCAATGATTGTCGGATGCGCGTTGCGGCCCGTCAAGATTACATGCACCTGTTCGGGCTTCTGCTTCAGGGCTTCGACCACTTTGGCGGGATCGAGCATGCCATAGCTGATGGCATAGTTGATTTCGTCCAAAATCACAAGGTCCCACTGGCCGGACATGATGGCCTGCCGCGCTTCTTCCCATGCCTGCTCCACCAGGCGAACATCTTCCGGATCGGTCTCAGCGCCGCCGACCTTCACAAAGCCGCGTCCCATCTGCTTCATGACGAAGTTCTCGCCAAAAGACTTCACGGCATCGAGCTCGCCGTAATGCCAGGAACCTTTAAGGAACTGAAGCATCAACACCTTCATGCCATTGCCGACAGCGCGCAACGCAGTGCCCATGGCGGCGGTGGTTTTGCCCTTGCCGGGGCCGGTATTCACGATGATCAGTCCGCGATGGACGTCTGCCATAGAGTGCTCGAGTCAGTGGCCGGAGTGATACGGATGGCCTCTCAGGATTGTAAATGCACGATAGATCTGCTCCAGCAGAACGATCCGCGCCAGCTCGTGCGCCAGGGTCATTTTGCCGAAGGAAAGCACCAGATCAGCCGCATTGCGCGCCGCTGCAGTGAATCCATCGGCCGGACCGATGCCGAAGAACAGATTCTGCGTTCCGCGGTCCTGCTGGTCGCGCAGCAACTCGGCAAATTCTTCTGAAGTGAACTGTCGCCCGCGCCCGTCGAGCAGCACCAGCACGGGGCGAGTGCGTCCGGCTGCCGCGACGGTGAGATCGAGCAGGGCAGCCTCACTCGCCATCTCATGCGACTCCGCCGCGACGTAGCGGGAAATGCGCTTGAGGTATTCGTCGGTGAGGGCGCGAAACGCGGGCTCTTTACTTTTGCCGATCCAGGCGATCTGCAGTTTCACGTTCTCTTGCGCGTCCTCTTGCGGCTGGATTTTGCGGCTCTGGTTGTGCGGGACCGGCCGGCGGCAACACTCTTTGACTTGCGAGCCGGCACTTTCTTCGCAGCTGTGCGCGCCGCCGGTTTTTTTGCCAGATCCGCCGCTCTCAGCCGCCGCGCCGACTTCCACAGGCGCTCCAGGTCGTAGAACTTGCGAGATCGCTCGGAGAAGATGTGGATAACGAAGTCCACATAGTCCAGCAGCACCCATTCCGCCTGGTTATATCCTTCCAGGCTGTTGGGACGGACGCCCACCTGAGCCAGCTGTCGATCAATTTCATCAGAGATTGCCTGAATCTGCCGCGGATTGGTCCCGGTGCAGAGGATAAAGTAGTCGGTGAAAGCGCCGGAGTTGCGGTCCATTTCCAGAATGACGATATTTTCGCCCTTCTTGCTTTCGACGGCATTCACCGCGCGCGCAACCTGCTGCCTGGTTTCCTTACTCATTCGTGCCGGTAGTTCCTCCAAACTCAGCCTTGATTCATTCTAGTGGGAACGCGCCTTCTTGTGTCGCCTGGCGGAAAATGACAACATACGTGCTTTCGGCCGTGCTTCGTCCAGATAAAGGCGCTCTTTCTTGATGTACTCCGCCACCGCGCGCGGAACGTATCGGGCCAACTGGTTCACCGATTTCCTGGCCGCCGCGCGTACCTGGGTGGAGGAAACGCGCTCCGCGACCTCCGGCAAAAGGTGAATCGTTGCTCCTGGCAGCGCCACGGTTTCGGACGGGTGTTGTTTGGCAAGAGCCTTCAAGACCTCATCTTTGGGCCGAAGTTTCTCGGGCAGAGCGCGTCCAACTTCAGCCAGCGAGAATCCCGGCCGGCTGGCCACAATGAACTCACATTCGGCCAGCAACTGTTCCGCCTGATACCAGGTGCTGATTTCTTTGAAGGCATCCATGCCGATCAGGTAATAGAGTTGGTCAGATTTCTTGAGCTGAAATTTGAGCCGCTTGATCGTATCAATCGAGTAGTTAGGGTGGCCCGTAGGAGCGTCGAGAAGCGAAGGCACAAAACGATTGTCGCCCGCGGTCGCCAGTGCCAGCATGGCGAAGCGATGCTGAAAATCCGTAAGCTGCCGATTGCGCTTATGCGGAGGCACGTCAGCAGGAACAAAGTACACACGGTCCAGATTGAAGCGCTCCGCCGCTGCGCGCGCGATGGCCAGATGTCCGCAATGCGCGGGATCAAAGGTTCCTCCGAACAGAGCGACTCTCATTGCGTTATCCGCTCTTCCGTTTCTTGAATGCGGCGCGTTTGGGAATGCGGCGAACGCTCTGCGGCTTGCGCGCTTTGCGGGGCGACGTGGATTTTCGGCGGGCCGCATTGGCTGGTTCATAAGTGCCCGCGCGAATCTCGGCGACTCGCCTGCCCAGCGCGTACTTGAGTTCGGGGATGCCCTTTCCTGTTACCGCCGAGATTTCGTAGAGATCGAGCTTCAGTTTCTTCGCTTGTTTGCGCAGCCTGGCGAGCTTGTCTTCGTTGGCAACATCGATCTTCGATGCCACCAGGATCATCGGCTTCTTTTCCAATCCGGCGCCAAAGCTGGCGAGCTCCGTCATGATGATGTTGAAATCCTGCACCGGATCGGGACGACCGCTGGCATCGGAAATATCAATCAGGTGGGCCAGCAGGCGAGTGCGCTCGATGTGCCGCAGAAATTGCGTGCCCAGTCCGGTGCCGGTGTGAGCGCCCTCGATGAGGCCGGGAATGTCGGCGACCACATAGCTGTCTTCATGCGGCGCTTCGCCAATAGTCACGACGCCCAGATTCGGCTGAAGC
>DATEGH010000093.1:0-4243 GCA_035280185.1 Terriglobales bacterium | reverse complement strand
AACGAAGTGGTGCATCGTATCCTCCAACTGGATGGCCTGGTTTTGTGAGCCGCCGGGCAGCCTAAATCATCGCCATCCGGCGATAGAACATTTATGGCTGTAAAGATACGACAAGATAAGCGCTGAGACTCGTACCGCCCTGGGTTCCTAAGTCGAGGAAAGTCTGCTCTTTGTTGCGGGTGCTGTCAACTGCTCGCAGGCTGAGGTAAGTTCCCGGTTGAAAAGCGGAGCAGATCGCCGTATTGTACAGACATCTGTCCGCTGCGGCGATCTGCAGTATTGGAGCGCCGGCAGCGAGGTTGTCCCCCCTTGTTCCTGTAGCAGCGGGAAGGCTTCCAGGAACATGCTGTGGATTTGAGCCGGTCCAAGAGCGCCTGTGGACTGGCAGGCTGGAAAGATCGTAGTTCACAACTGAGGAGATCGGCTATGGACAGCAATAAGCCGGCGCAGAACATTCAGGATTCCTTCCTTAATACGGCCCGCAAGGAGCGAGCAAGCATAACCATCTATCTGCTCAGCGGCGTGAAGTTGACGGGCCGCATCCGCTCCTTTGACAAGTACTCCGTCGTGTTGGAGGCGAACGGTCAGGAGCAACTCATCTTCAAGCACGCTATCTCGACCGTGGTGATGGGACGAGTGGCGTCGACGCATGTGACCCCAGTGGCGCATCCGGAGAAGGTGGCTGCGACGGCGACGGGGCCGGTGGCAGCGGCGAGTGCCTCTGGCACTGAAGGGTAAAGACAGGCTTTCTCTGCTTGGGAAGTTCTCATCGCAAGAAATCCCGCGACATGGCGCGTGCAGATCGAGGTGTGCCCTTCGGGAGGGTAACGGCACCGCAGGAGGCAGAGCGCGAACGCGCGTTCCTGGTGGGCATCGAGGTGCGCAGCCGTCGCGGCAAAGGAACCGTGACCGCGCAGGCGGCTGCGGCGCGGGAAGCGGCTCGGGTGCAGGATTCGATCTCCACTCGCTCCCCCGAAACGCGTAAGGATGCGCCGTCGAGCGGATCCGGCTCCTCAAGATCCGATGGCAGGCCCAGCATTCCCGAATTCGACGCGGACGAGTCATTGGCGGAACTTCGCACGCTCGCCGAGAGTGCCGGCGCCAAAGTTGTGGGCGAAATCTTGCAGCGCCGGGACCGGCCCGATCCCGCTACTCTGATTGGCGCGGGCAAACTGGAAGAGATCGCGGGGACTGCCGCTTCGGTGAATGCCGATGTTTTGTTATTTGACCATGACCTGTCGCCCTCGCAGCAGCGCAATATTGAAAAGATTATTCAGCGGCGGGTGATCGACCGGACCCAGCTCATCCTCGATATTTTTGCCCGCCATGCGCGAACGCGAGAAGGCCAGTTGCAGGTGGAATTGGCGCAATTGCATTATCTGCTGCCCCGCCTGGCGGGACGCGGAGTGGAGATGTCGCAGCTTGGCGGCGGCATCGGCACGCGCGGCCCAGGCGAAACCCAGCTCGAAACCGATCGCCGGAAGATTGCGCGGCGGGTGCGGCACGTAGAGCAGCAAATTGAAAACGTGCGGCGCATCCGGGCGCAACAGCGGCAGCGGCGAGAATCGGCGCCGGTAGCCACCGTGGCACTGGTCGGCTATACCAACGCCGGCAAGTCAACCTTGTTCAACGCGCTCACCCGAGCCGGAGTTCTGGCTTCATCCAAGATGTTTGCGACCTTGGATCCGACCATTCGCGGCGTGGATTTGCCTTCCAAGAGAAAAGTACTCTTGTCCGATACAGTGGGATTCATTCGTAACCTGCCGCATACGCTCGTCTCGGCATTCCGCGCAACGTTAGAAGAGGTGCAGCGGGCGTCGCTGATCCTGCATGTCTCGGACGCGAGCAGCCGCCTTTCGGCCGAGCAAGACGCGCAAGTCGAGATTGTGTTGAAGGAACTCGAATCGGAGAAGAAACCGCGTTTGCACGTGATGAATAAAGTTGATTTGCTGGATGAAGAAGTGGCGCAGTCGCTGCAGGCCGAGGCCGCGCGCGATGATGCCCACACAGTGTATGTTTCGGCGGTCGAAGGCACGGGCCTGAAAACCCTGCTGGAGCGCATCGATAAGATGATCCTGGAAGACAGGGTCAGCCGCGTGCACCTGCGCGTGCCTCAGAAAGAAGGCAAGGCGCTGGCCATGCTGGAAGCGCGGGCAAGGATCTACTCCCGGAAGTATCAGGACGGCGCGGTCGAGTTGGAGGCGGACGCGCCGGAGTCGGTGGTCCGGCGCCTTCACTCGTGGGTCGTCAGCGGTGGAAACTGAGATACAGTTTCTGCTCGCAGGCTATTTCTTCGGCTTAGCGGTAGGCGGCAACAGCCCGCTCAAACGCAAATACATTGCCGCTGCGCTGTAGTGATCAGCCCAGGAGTTCGACAGGATGATCAACGCGGCAGCCCGCGAACCTTTTCGGCCGCCGAATAACTCCACCTCGTCGGCGAGTTTTGTGTCATCGACTTTGGCCAGGGCAGTCGTGCAGAACTCAAAGCTTGTCTTCAGCGCGGCGACTAACTTGTCCTTGCCATCGGTTTCTTTCAGTGGCACAGGAGGCTTGGCCTCGGGAATCTCTCCTATTTTCGAGCAAAGCGTATTGTTGGTCCCCAGAATGTGCAAGACCAGATCTCCGAAAGTCATCTGCTGTTCGGTGGGCTTAAACGAAAACTTCTCCGCAGGCATTTCTTCGGCAGCCGCCACCAGGTTTTTGGATTGCCGCGGCAGCATCTCCTTCACCGCCGAGGTGACCGGGTTTTTCTCCTGAGCGAGAGCTGCGGTGGCTGCGCACAACAGGAACACACAAAGCGAGCGTTTCATAAATTCCTTCCTCGACGTTCGTGCCCATTCTACTCTTTAAGGCTGGCTCCTGATGTCGTGCGCACGATCGAGTTCATGGCTGACTGAACCGATTCCGCAGCCTACTTCAAGGCCGGCTTCAGCGTCGCACCGCGCTTCTCACGGCGCATCTGCGCGGCCAGTTCCTTGATTTCCGTCAGGTCGCGCTGCATCTCACTCCAGCCATACCATAGCGCGTAGTCAGGACTGGCGTGGAACGTGCCCTGGAACGTCCGCATGCGATGCTCGAGGTACATGACGAAAAGCTTTTGTTCGATCACCGTCGGCGCGTCGTGGAACGTGAGCAGGTTAGGGAATGGATACGCGTAGTTCGCCGGCTTGGGCAGCACATTGTCTTTATAAAGGTCGGCCACGATGTGAATAGCCTCGGCCATCAGGTGATCGGCATTCTTGATCATGTCGTCGCCTTCCTGCAGTTGCTGTTTGGCGAAGTTCACCGAGTGGCACTGGTTGCAGGTCTTGATCATCTTGTCGCGCTCACGCTGCCAGTCTTCCTGGGTGAGGCGAGCAACGTCAGCGGCTTTGACCACGTCGACCAGCTTGGTCGGCTGTCCTTGCGGGTCGAGCACGCCCAGAGCTTGTAGAACCGTGGCCCGATCGGCCGCCCACTGTTTGTCGTCGGGGAGCGGCAGGCGGACAGCGAGGAATCCCCACGCCGTGCGCACTTCATGGTTTCCGTCCTGCATGTGGCAGGTCTGGCAGGTCGGAGCCGCGGCATCGGCCGGAAGGACGTGCTTCTGCTTCAGTTCGTGGCGGACGCCGTGCTTCGAAGCCGAGTACATCTCCCACTGCGGATGGTCGAAGCCCATGTGGCAGGTCTCGCATGCCTGCGGCTGGCGGGCTTCTTCGACGGAGAACGTGTGCCGGGTATGGCAGGCGTCGCATTGTGCGGCTCCAAACTCCGTGCCCGAGCTGTTCTGGCGCAGTTCAGCGATTTCGGTAACGCTCTTGTCGCCGATCTTGTGGCATCCCCCGCAGCCCTTTTCGCCCTCGATCATGGCCATGGGTTGCCAGTGGATGGTAGGCATCGCCTTCATCGAGGCCCATGCCATGGCGTGCTTCCCCTTCTTGAATTGCGAGACCTGCGTCTCGTGACACTGGGCGCAAGTCTCTGGCGTTGGGACTTTTGCTTTGGACGCGTCGGCAGCTGACGAGTGCTGCTCGCCATGACACGTAACGCAGCTAATTTCGGCGCCGCTGTGCTTGCTGAGCTTCCAGTCGGACACTATGTTAGGAGTGACTTTGCTGTGGCATTCGACGCACTGGGCTGCAGTGCCTGTTTGTGCAGGCGACGCAACAGATGCGATGAAGAGTAGAACGGATATCACGACGAGCAATCGTTTCCGCGAATGAGACAAGAGTGATCGCATAAGTGCGCCTCCGCCGACGTGGCA
>DATEGH010000092.1:0-4544 GCA_035280185.1 Terriglobales bacterium | reverse complement strand
AGCAGCGATCAGTAGACCGAAGTAGAACAGCGAGTAGTGGTCGATCACCAAAAGCGACGTAACCTGTCGCGGCGCAAGCGGCGCGGCAATCCACAGAGATCCGAATGCCGCAGCCAAGCCCGCCAGCGTCAAACCAAGCGTGAATCCATGCCTCCGGTGCACAGCGATGCCCGCCATCGCCAGCACGGAGGTGCCAGCGAGGATGATCAACGGCAACAATGCAATCGCATCGACTCCGGTCACATCACCTCCGCAATCCCACGACACTGTCAGCCACCTGTTGCAGGCGGTCCATCGCAGGGCGGAACGTTTTCAGCAAGGGCAACGGATATAGCCCAATCCACAACAAAACGGCGATCATGGGCGCGAGGATGAAAGTCTCCCGCTTGTTCAGGTCGGCGAGATTCCACTCATGCAAATTCGGACCGTGGAACGCACGCTGTACCAGCCGGAGCGCATAAAACGTGGCGACCAGCACGCCGATGGCGGCAAAGATCGTGAGGCTCAAGCTGACACGGTAGGTTCCTAGGAGCACGAGGAACTCGCCGACGAAGTCGCCCAACCCCGGCAATCCGAGAGAGCCCAGTGCAAAGAAGAGTGCGGCGCCGCTGAGCCTCGGGATCGTGCTCCACAGGCCATTCATGCGGTCTAACTCACGCGTATGCATGCGTTCCTGCAACTGGCCAGCGATAACGAATAGCGCCCCGGTGCTGACACCGTGGGCGATCATCGTAATCAGCGCGCCCTGCAAAGCCAATTCGTTCCAAGCGAAAATTCCCAACAGCACGAAGCCCAGGTGACTCACGCTGGTGTAGGCCACTAACCGCTTGAAGTCGGATTGCCCGAAAGCGAGGAGGCCGCCGTACAGGATCCCGATCACCGCCAGGACCATCGCGATTGGTGCGAACTGGTGTGCTGCGCCCGGGAACAGCGGCACGACGAAGCGCAGCAGGCCGTATGCGCCGGTCTTCAGCAGTAACCCGGCGAGCACGACGCTGCCAGCGGTGGAGGCTTCCGTGTGTGCGTCTGGAAGCCAGGTATGCACGGGAACCACGGGCAGTTTGACCGCAAAGGCCACGAAAAAGCCCAACATCATCCACCACGCAGCGGCGGAGGACAGAGGGGTGCCGAGCAGTTGCTGGTATTCGAAGGTGTACACGCCTGTTGCGGCGTGGTGAGCGAAGTACAGCGCCAGGATCGCAATGAGCATCAACAGACCGCTGAGTTGCGTAAAGATGAAGAACTTCACCGACGCGTACTGCCGTCGCTCATGTCCCCAAAGCGCGATAAGGAAATACATCGGAACCAGCATCAGTTCCCATGCGAAGTAAAAAAGGAACAGATCCAGTGCCAGGAAGACTCCGGCGATACCTGCTAACACCCACAGCAGATTGAGATGAAAGAAGCCGACGCGCTCCTGAATCTCGTTCCATGAAACCAGTACCGAGATGATACCGAGGAAAAACGTGAGCATCAGCATCAGCAGGCTGAGGCCGTCGATTGCCAAATGAAAATGAATGCCGAAGCGCGGAATCCAGTTCCAATCCAATTGCTCGATCCAGCGGTTGTGCGGGAACAGGGAGAGCTCTCCGTAGTGGCGCAGCCAGACGGCGAGACCAATAATGAAATCGGCAGCCGTCGCAGTCAATGCAATCCAGCGCGCCGCCGCGACATTCCAGCGGGCTGCGGCCCAGGCAAAAATCCCGGCCACCAGCAGAATCGCGATGAGGCTAAGCAAAATCATGACCACAAGACAATGGCAACGAAGGTAACGGTGCCGGCAGTGATCCACGCCGCGTACCAGCGGACGCGCCCATTTTCTGTAGTGCGCAGCGCTTGCCAGCCCATTTCGTTAAGCCGCGCCATAGCGCTGTAAAAGGCGTCCATGAAATCGTTTCGATCAATGCTGGCGAACCAGATCACCGGCCGGACAAGCAAGCGATCGTAGAGCCAGTCCATGCCCCAATCGCTGAACCAGAAACGGTGGATGACATACCCGGCTGAAGTGACTGCCTGCTTTGCCGGCAACCTTCGGCGGCGCACAAACAGGAGGTAGGCCAAGGTCAGTCCAAGAGCAAATGCGATGGCGGCAATACCTTCCGAAAGTGCTTCCCTAAGGCCCGCAGTATGGATCCCCAATGGCTCCGGCAGCGCGGAATGCAGCAGATCGGTGAAAGCGGGCACATTGCCCAGTGAGGCGGGAATATTGACGAAGCCGCCGATGACGGAGAGCACGGATAGAACTACAACCGGCAGCTTGATTTGCCATCCCGGCCGGTGTGCCACTTCCATCTTCTTCTCGCCGTAGAAAACCAGGAAGATCACACGATAAATGTAGAGCGAAGTCAGCAGAACCCCAAGGATGCCTGCAATCCACAGAGCCCTGCCGCCCTGAGTCGAACTCCAGGCCTGCCAGAGAATGAGATCTTTGCTGTAGAAGCCGGCGGTGATCAGGGGCAAGCCAGCCAGCGCGGAGCCGCCGATAACAAACCCCCAAAATGCGTACGGCAAATCCTTACGTAGGCCACCCATCTTAAAGATGTCGTGTTCATCGTGGAGCGCCTGGATGACGATGCCGGCAACCAAAAAGAGCAGAGCCTTGAAGAAAGCATGGGTCATGAGGTGGAAGATGGCCGCCGACCAGGCGCCCACGCCTAAGGCAAGAAACATGTAACCGACCTGGCTAATCGTCGAATAAGCAAGCACGCGCTTGATATCGTATTGCACCAAAGCACTACAACCTGCAAGTAGAAGCGTGGCAGCTCCGACCACTGCCACTGCGAACTGCGCGGGGGGCGCAAGCGAAAAGAGCACGTGGGTGCGGGCGATCAGGTAAACACCGGCAGTTACCATGGTTGCAGCATGGATCAGTGCGCTGGTCGGAGTGGGACCGGCCATCGCATCCGGCAACCAAGTTTGCAGGGGCAGTTGCGCGGATTTTCCTACTGCGCCGCCGAGAAGCAAAGCGGCAGCAGCTATTGCCGGCGCTGATCCCACCAGCCATTGCTGCCCGGCACGGTGCATTAGTTCCTGGATATTGAGTGTGCCCAGACGAGTGAAGAGGAGAAAAAGTCCGATAGCAAACGCCGTGTCCCCCACCCGGGTGACGATAAACGCTTTTTGTGCGGCCACCCCGTTGGCGGTGTCCAGGTACCAGAAACCGATCAATAGGTAACTGCACAAGCCCACGCCCTCCCAACCCAGATACAGCAGCAGGAGATTGTTGGCCAGGACCAGTGTGATCATCGAGGCGACGAACAGGTTCATGTAGGCGAAGAAGCGGCTGTAGCCCTCGTCCTCCCGCATGAATTCCGCGGAGTACAGGTGGATGATGAAGCTGACAAAGCTGACCACCAGCATCATGATCAGCGACAGCGCATCGAGGTAGAGCGCGATCTGCGGCGTAAAGCCGCCTGTTGAAATCCAAGTCCAAAGGACCTGCGTGTAAGCACCGCCGAGCGGTGGCGAAGAAAGATAAGAGCCGGTAATGAGGAGCGAGATAACAGTGCAAGCGGCGATTGAACCCACGCCAATGGCCGCGACGACTTTTCTTGGCGTGCGTGATCCCATTGTGGCGAGCCAAACAAAGCTGGCGAAGGGGATGACAGGGACCAGGAAGAGAAGCTTGAGCAAGCTAACCCCTCATTTCGCTAGCCTCGTCGGCATCGAGGGATTGTTTTTGGTGGTAAAGCTGCAAGACGAGCGCGAGGCCGACCGACACTTCGGAAGCGGCCATGGCCAGAATAAAGATAAACATCACCTGGCCATCGGCTTGCCCCCAGCGAGCGCCGGCAGTGACAAACGCCAGTCCGGCGGCGTTGAGCATGATCTCGATCGACATCAAAACGAAAACGAGATTACGTCGTACCAGCAGACCGGCCACTCCCAACGCGAACAGAACCCCGGCCAGCATCAATCCTTGTTGCATACTCACGACCGACATCTTGCGCCTCCGGTTTGGGCGGCTTGTGCCAGCCCAGGTGATAGGCCCCGACGAGGGCCGACATCAGCAATAGGGATGACAGTTCCACCCCGATGAGGTAAGGCCCATACAACGCCATTCCGACTTGTTTGGGAGAAATCAGGTTGGCCGCCGCTGCCGTTGTATTTCCACGTACCAGCAGATAGGCAATCTCGCCAACTAGGATCGCGGAGAGGATTGTGGGACCGATCCACATTCGCGGCTGAAGCAGCTTTCCTTCTGCCGCCGTGGCGCGCTTTCCCAGGTTCAGCATCATCACGACGAAAATGAACAGGACGATAATCGATCCGGCGTAGATGATGACTTCCAGAGCAGCAATGAACGGAGCGCCCAGATCGTAAAAGACAACAGCGACAGAGATGAGGGAAATGGCAAGATAGAGCAGCGCCTGAACGGCGCTCTTGCGCGTGATCACCAACATCGTGCTGACAATCGCGATAGCCGCGGCGATATAAAAGGCGATTACGTTCATCGCTCAGCTCTCACGGCAGCAATTGCCGCAACTCGGTTGGTGGCTCCTCACGCTCCGACTGCCCTTTATCTTTGCCGCCGATTTGCACTC
>DATEGH010000091.1:0-5968 GCA_035280185.1 Terriglobales bacterium | reverse complement strand
ACCTCTCTGCCGAAGGCGGGCGCGCAGCTCCCGCTCTTGGAGCGGAGCGCCTTAAAATTCGGTCTCCAAGAGCCGAAAAAATGCTTTCGCCGCTCTCCGGAAAACAATAAACGGACTGAGTTCTTTCCGCACTTCAGAAAGTAAACTTCGCCGAGAGTTGAATGTCTCTTGGTCCACCGCCGCCCAGAAACGGATAACCAATCGCCACATCCGGTGTCGCGATCGTCGGCAGGAATCCCACACCCCGTGCCCTGCAACCGGATGCCGGGCCAGGCGCTCCTGCGCAAGCTGGATCGCCTTGCAATGGCGTCACGCTGCCATTATTTTCCAGATTCACTGAGAAGGCGGGCAGGAATGGATTGGAGAAATTCGGGTGGTTGAATAGATTGAAAGCATCGACACGGATTTGCAGGTTCACGTGCTCGCCCAATTTGTTGTCCTTCGCCACGCCAAAATCGAAATTGTGAAAATCCGGACCAATGAATGCGTTCCGGCGCAAATTGCCAAAATGCTGGGTGCCAGGAGTGTTGCCCTGGGGTCCGATACATGCGCCCGCATTGGGGTCCCACGTGCACGGCGCCGCAAACGCGGTCAGGTTCAGCAGCTTGTCCGGGCCTCCGGTGCCGGCAAAAGGATCGCCCACCACATCTGGCCGCTCCACAAACTCATTGCTGTTGTTGTAATCGGAAAACGAGTTCAGGTTGTACGGCTGTCCGCTGGAAACGCGCAGCAGCCCATTGAAGGACCATCCATTCTTGAGCCTGCTGGAACTGCCAACATTCGGCGCATAGGTGAACATCCACGTCAGCCGGTGGCGCGCGTCGAAATTCGAGTTTGCTTTCTCAGCTCCGGGATTAAAGCTGTTGTCCGGCTGGGCCGCGTTGGGGACGTAATCTTCACCATCGCTGGCATTGTCAATCGAGTGCGACCACGTCCACGAAAGCTGCGAGCCCAGGCCATGCCACGGTCGGAGCTTTCCCGTCATCTGCAAGCTGTTGTAGTTGGAATTTGACGTGGACTCGAACTGATTGACGATGTTGAAAGCCGAGAACGGAAACGCTCCCGTTGCCGGATCATGCTGGTTGATGTCGCGAAACCGGAAGAGCTTGGTCCCGTGCGACCCAACATAGCCCACCGTGACTGATGCTGCCTTGCCCAGCGCGTGTTCCACGTTCACGTTGTAATTCTGGATGTAAGGAGTACGAATGTTCTGATCAACTGTCCACGCATCGGTTGTGGGAGCGAAGCCGGTGAAGATAGGAACACCCGCCGCAATGGTGACCGGAACGTTATCCGGAGGCGTCGGAAGACTGGTAGAGTTGATCGCCGACGGCCCGATGCCGTTATATGCCGGTCCGGGATTGAAAGTGTTGAACGGGAAATGCCCGATGAAAAAGTCCTGGGAGAACGCGTCGTAGTACAACCCCCAGCCCGCGCGCAGGACGGTGTTTCCAGTTCCAGACAGATCGTAGGCGGCGCTGAACCGCGGAGCAAAGTTGTTCAGGTCCTTGGGATAGAGCTGGCTTGGGCCGCCTCCCTGCCCCACCAGCACGAGCGATTGCGTTGCAGGATCGAACAGGCTGAAGCGATTGCCATCTTCATAGATCACTCCGAAATAATCCCATCGCAGGCCGTAGTTCAGGCTCAATTTGCGCGACACGCGCCAGCTATCCTGAACGTAGAAACCGTTGTTGTTCTGATGTGTGGTGCGCTGCGAATTTCCGGCAAATTGGCTACCACCGTTGTCGATCGTCCCCGCCAGGAAATGCTCAAAATCGGTGAACTTGAGCCTGCCGCGATATCCCAGGTCGTAGAACTGGTTCACCGTAGTGCGGCGGTATTCGTAGCCGAATTTCCAGTTGTGCTGTCCTGTGTTGTAGCTGAGGTTGGTGAAGTATTGCCAGTTGGTATCGAAGCGATGGCGCGGAATAGAGTTGTTGCCGCCTAAGCCGCTGGTGCCGTCATTGAAGCTGATCTGCGGCAGTCCGAAGTCCTGCGCATTCACAATGCCGGTATTGAGACCGATGTTTGCCGGGTTGAACGTCTGGTCCTGCGGGAAAAAGCCTTCCGCGAACCGGTTCCACCCGCCACGCAACTCCAGCAACAGATTTGCTGTGAAAACGTGAACGTACGAAAGCGAAAGCACCTGGACGCGCGTCGGCGTCACGGTGTTGAAATTCGGGACGGTCGTGCCACCGCCCAATGCCAGGGGAAAGCTCTGATCGCTGTCGCCAAAGAAATATCGCCCCGTTATCAGATCGGAATCCTGCTTGCCGCCCAGGTGCTGGTCCATCTTCAGGATCAGGCTGTCCACGCGATTGGTAAAGTGGTCTGTCACTTGAACCGTTGCGTTGTCGGCTCCGGTGTCTCCAACCGCCGGCAGCGGAATGCTCCAGGGATTTCGCGCGAGCAGGTTCGCGATCACCGGATTGATGACGTTCCCCTTGCTCGTAAAATCATTTACGAGCGCCTGCGAAGGAACACTGGCCGTCGTCGGCAATCCCCCATTCTCGCGCCATCCCTCATAAGCAACAAACCAGAACGTGCGGTCCTTCACCAGCGGCCCGCCCAGCGATCCGCCGAACTGATTGTTATGAAATGTGTTCTGCGGAACCGGTTTTGCGTTGAAGAAATTGCGCGCATCCAGCGCGTTGTTGCGGAAGTACTCAAATCCGGAACCATGAATATTGTTGGTGCCGGATTTCGTAACAATGTTGACCACAGCGCCGGAATTGCGTCCATATTCCGGCTCCATGTTGGAAAGCACTCCGATTTCCTGCAAGGCTTCCGTCGGCAGCAGGGTGGCCGGCGTGCCGAATACGCCAGCTTCATTGATGGCCGGATCGTTGCGGTAGCCGTCGTTCATGTCAGTGCCGTCAAGAAGGTAGTTATTGGAGCGGCCACGGTTGCCGTTGATGCTGAAGGTCCCAAATGACCCCGGCGAGTCGCTGTCGCCGTTCGGATCAGAACCTGCTCCGGGAACAACGGTGAGCAGCTTGGCAAAGTCACCGCCGTTAATCGGCACATTGGCCATCTGGATTGCGTTGATCGTTCCGCCCATCGTATTGCTTGTGGTCTCAACCAGCGGCTGTTCTGCTGTGACGACCACTTCCTGCTTCACTTCTCCGGGGCTGAGCTGAACATCGGCACGGGCATTTGACGAGACAACCACCACGACGCCCTTCAGGACCTTTGTTCCAAAGCCCGATTTTCCGGCGCTCACGCTGTAGGTTCCCAGCGGCAGCTCCGTCAGCACGTAGTTTCCGAAAGCGTCGGTCTGCACCGTACGGGTCAGTCCAGTTCCTTCGCTGGTAGCCGTAATGAGCGCTCCGGGAACCGCGGCCCCCGATGCATCGGTTACGGTCCCCTGGATTCCGCCTCGGAACGTCTGCGCTGAAAGTGAAATGGTGAGAGTGAGCAGCAAGACCGGCAGCGTGGCTTTCATGGGCAGTTCACCCGCTTTCGTCTGGAATGCTGGGTGAGGATTATACGCCGGAGGCAATCCAGCAAGGATCAACAGCGTTGCCGGCGAGCCGACACTCGATAAGAGTGCTCTAAGTATGTCGTTCCGCGATGCGTTTTGGACAACCTGGGCCTGTCCTGCCGCACCTTACTAAGTAAGACATCAAGTTGTGAGGTGAGGTTATGCTTTGGGCGATTGCAGTGCTTTTCTTTATTCTCTGGATTCTTGGCTTGGCAAGCGTCTACGCCATCGGCGGCTGGATCTGGGTATTTTTCGTGATCTGGATTTTGGCGTTAATCGGACAAATGGCGAGCCGCAACCGGCGTTCTGCGCCGCCACGGGCGATTTAAGTCTCCTCAGCCCACCACCACGGGCAAGCGGCGGCATCGCGCCCACCACGCCTGCCGCCGCATACCGCATTAAGCGGCAAGGTCCAGCAGCGGTAGACCGCTCTCCTGGTCGATGACGCGCCGCAGATAACTGGGACTCTCCACCAACATGACTTCCAGTGTGGGCCGGACGATCGCGTGCAGCAGATGTCCTGCCCACGCGCTGCCGTCGGACTTTCCGATTACAACATGCGCGTGCAGTTTCGGCTTGCCATCGTCCAGGCTGAGATTGCCGTTCAGATTTACCAGCTCAACCTGCTCCTGAATCGGGATCTCTTTGTATTGTTTGGTGCTCCAACTGAAGTAGCCCAGAGTGACCTCGCGAAAGCCGCCGATGGCGCTGAGCTGTGCGGCTTTGATCTCGTGCTCTTGAGCAAACGCGAGAAGTTGCTCGTTAACCGGTTCGTCGGTTGAGAAAACCAGTGCGAAACGCTTCATGCCTTCAATTTCATGCAAAAGTTTGATCTTCATCGTTCCCCCGCGAATCACATTCTTCATGTTCCGATGCGAAATCCGGGGAAGAAGCTGACCTGAGCGCTAAGAAAGCAGTCAACGAAGTGTCATCGCTCCGATCTCGGCGGGATGATCGTGGTGTCCTCCCACTTCCTGGTCCAGAAATTTAGCGAGCTTCTCCGGGCTGAATTTGAGCTGCACCACCGCGGCTTCGTCCGGCTCAACGCTGACCACCAGCATCTTCACGTCTTTGCCCGCAGCCTGCATGTAAACGTAAGCGCATTCGCCGGTGCGCCGGGAAAAGCTCCTCACCACCGGCTGCCAGCCTGACCGCGCTGCCGCCAGGACGATTTCGTTCAGCTTGGGATCGGCCGGGTTCGAGTCCAGATGCTGATCTTCAAAAATTGCGGCTTTCATGCTCTTGACTCCGCCCACGTGCCAGAACTTCACCACCAGTCCGGCAAATCCGATCAGAAAGCGATGGTTGCGGTGGACGTGGTAGCTGGCTTCGATGTGATGAACGATTCGCCCGAAGTCGTCGGCCTGCGCAGTTCCAGGCAAAAAATTGACTCCAAGTACGGCCGTACAGAACAACGCGGCAAAAACATTGAGCTTATTCCTCATCCTGCTCATGGGCGCCCTCTTTCTGTTGCGGTTTTTCTGTTGGCTCCTTCTGCTTCTTTTTGCCGCTGTCTTCGTCCCCGGGAATGCCGAAATGTCCCTGCAGTTCAGCGAGCTTATTGATGTCGATGGGCCCAACAAGATTCACGACCGTCAATTCGGTCGGCTCTGCCACCAGAATCGCCAGACCCATAATCGCGTTTCCCTGCTTCATCACATAGATCTCATCGTGCTCTTTGGCATGCTCGTTGCGGGCCTCGACAATGCGCTGCCACCCCGGCCCAGTGAGTTGCGCGCGAATGGCCTGGACATCGGCCTGCGAGTACTGGTTGGGCTTGTCAAATTCAAAGTTCTTCACGTAAATACCCTTCAGGTCCTTGATCAGGCTCTGGACCTCTGCGGCATCCGGATCATCTGCGGCATTCATAAACTTGGAGGCAAGCTGAAGCATGGCGCCATCCAGGGTGACGTCCTTGACTTCTGAAGCCTTGCTGCTGAGCTTCTCCAGGTTCTTCAATTCGAGCCGCGCATTCTGGGCAAATATGGGCAGTGCCCAGGCAAAGAACACCAGCGCCGTCCAGAGCGCGATGCGGATTCTGTTATTGGTCATAAACTCTCTCTCCGAACTTTCGGTACATTCTGCTGCCGCTGGTTCACACGATCGAACACGCGGTTCAGCTTGGCATTAGCGATTCTGAGCGCAAGCAAGGCTTGCTGCTCCGCTTTCCTGGCGCGGGCCTCTTGCGCGATCTGTTTCTGCCGGTAGCCCACGCCGATTCCTGCCACCAGCAGCAACACCGCCGCCAAAGCCACTAACGCTGGGCGAAGTCGCAGGAACCATACTCGGCGCGGCGGCCGCTCAGGCGCGCTCGAGCCCTGATTAACCCGCGCCATCACGCGTTGGGTAAAACCTTCACCCGGGTCCTGGCGCTTGAGCGCCCCGCGAAGATCGTCCTCAGAAAAGTGCATATCCCACCTCTCCGATCTTGTGAACCAGCCTTCGCCGCAACTCTTCCAGAGTGCGGTGCAGGGTGCTTTTCAC
>DATEGH010000090.1:0-12768 GCA_035280185.1 Terriglobales bacterium | reverse complement strand
TCATTGGGATTTTTTGCCAGAACTAATGAAATTTGGATTAAGATTTGCTTTTAGAATGAGCGCTAAAATATGGACTCCAATTTAAGAAACGAAAAATTGCTGGACCAGATCGGCTGGCGCCTGCTGGCCGAATTGCAGGTGAACGGGCGTCTTTCCTACGCGGAGCTCGGCCGCCGTGTGGGCCTTACGACTCCCGCAGTGGTTGAGCGTGTGAAACGGATGGAAGATGCCGGCATTATTACCGCATATCATGCAGACATTGACCCGGTAAAAGTCGGGATGCCGATCACTGCTTTCATCAGAATGTCAGTGGTGGGCGACGTTTTCACAAAAATTACATCTGTGGTCAAGAGTTCGCCTGAGATTGTGGAATGCCATCGCGGAACCGGCGCTGATTCCTTCATCATGAAAGTCCACGTACGCTCGGTAGAACATTTGGAGTCCCTCATAGATCGCCTCACGCCATTTGGCACCACCTCAACTTCGATTGTCCTTTCCTCGCCGGTGGAGCGTAGAGAGATCCAAAAGCCAGAAGAACTGGTACAAGCCGCTGCCGCCCGAAAGGGATCATAAGGAACTTCAGGCAGCTTCTATCTATTTCAGTTTTGCGCGCTCGTACTGAACGGGCCACTGAATCTCATGGCCTAATTCGCGTGCCGCGATCAACGGCCAATACGGCTCGCGCAAAAATTGTCGAGCCAGAAACACCACATCGGCCTGACCGGAACGGAGGATCTGATCGGCCTGAACCGGCTGTGTGATCATCCCGACGGCTCCTGTAAGTACGCCGGCTTCGCGGCGGATCTGCTCAGCGAAGGCGACCTGATATCCCGGACCAATCGGAATCTTTGCGCCGGGAATGGTGCCTCCGGAGGAACAGTCGACCAGGTCGATTCCCAGCGGTTTCAAACGCCGGACCAGGTCAACAGAATCCTCGATCGTCCAGCCCCCGTCCGCCCAGTCGGTAGCGGAAATCCTGATGAATAGGGGAAGCTTTTCGGGCCAAACCTTCCGGATGGCGGCCACGGTTTCGCAGACGATGCGAATGCGGTTGTCAAACGTTCCACCATATTCGTCCGTTCGCTGATTGCTGAGCGGCGAAAGAAACGAGTGCAGAAGATATCCATGAGCGGCGTGCAATTCAATGATGAGGGCGCCCGCGGTTTCGGCTCTTCGCGCAGCGTCGGCGAAGGCGGCAACGACCTGTTGAATCTCGGAATGTGAGAGCGACTGCGGAGTCTGGTAACCGGTATTAAACGGAAGGGCACTTGGAGCATGAATCGGTCGCCATCCGCCATTCTCAGGTGAAAGCGGCTTCCCGCCATTCCACGGCTCAGACGTGCTGGCTTTGCGTCCGGCATGCGCCAGTTGAATCCCAGGAATGCTACCCTGCCGTTCAATAAATGAGAACGCGCGACGGAGCGGTTCAATGTGCGCATCGCTCCAGATCCCGAGATCTTGCGGGCTGATGCGTCCATCGGCAGTTACTGCAGTAGCTTCGGCGAAGACAACGGCGGCGCGTCCTACCGCCCGGCTGCCGAGGTGCACAAGATGCCAGTCGGTCGCCAACCCGTCCACACAAGAGTACTGGCACATCGGCGAGACAAGAATTCTGTGCGGCAATTCCAAGCCGCGGAGACGGAGAGGATCGAATAGGCTGGGCATGGGAGACTAGGAATTCTAAATTGCCGGCGCTGAATTCGCCCTGCGTAGCTGTAAGGGTATTCACTCATCTACTTGTCTAGGGCCTTTCGTAGCTTGAATTCCGGCGAAATGTGGTGCAAATTCAGCGCATGCAGACGAGTTTGCCGCCAAGCCGGGGACTCCAGGACGAGTGGGGAACAACCTCGCGTGAAGGCTACGAGGACCGTGGCGCTTTTCGTCAGCAGCGAACGAATCACGCAGCACATGGCAGCCCGCTACTGAAAAGTATGGGCAGCTTCTGCATTGTGGCGGGGATCTGTTGGGGAGTCTACCTGCTTACCCAGAACGGGTTTCAGCCTGCCGTATTGATGCAGAATCATGGCCCCATAGCCATCATCGGCATTGGAGCTGTGGGCTCCATGTTGGGGAAATATTTGCGGGGTTGATCTCATCGCGGGCTGAGATTCAGTCAGTGTCCGTTTCGCGTGTAGCGCGTTCGTGCTTCCATCAACTCTTCCAACTGTTGGGCATTGAGCGATCGCGATGGTCCGAGCTGCCGAGCTGCGAGCACGATCCTGGCATAGTGTTCTACCGACTCCATTCGCATGTATGCCTGGCGCAAGTCCTGACCGTATGTAACCACACCGTGATTCGCCATGAGGATGGCATTGTGCCCGGGAATGAAAGGCTTGAGAGATTCACTCAATCCGGCGGTACCCGTAGTCGCGTAAGGCGCCAACGGAACGGTTCCCAGCGTAATCACGATTTCAGAGCACAGCGGTTCATCGAGTGCCTGTCCTGAAGACGCGAACGCAGTCGCCGTACAGGGATGTGCGTGGACCACAGCGCCCACATCCGGGCGCATGCCGTAGATGGTCAGGTGCATGGCGATTTCACTCGATGGGCTGCAACAGCCGCTGAGTTTGTTTCCTTCCATGTCAACGATCACCATTTCGCCAGGTTGCATCATTCCTTTGCTGAATCCGCTGGGAGTGATCATCACGCGGTCCTCACTCATGCGGACGGAAAGATTTCCATCCGTAGCTGCAACGTATCCTTGCAGGTGGAGGAGCCGGCCAAACTCCACCAGATCATGGCGGAATTGGTCCTCTTCCTTTACCGGGCGATTTACAAATGGCAGTCGCACCAGCGGCACAACTGCGGCCACATCGAAGATTTTTTTTATGAAGCTCATTACTGCTCTGCCTTCCCGCTAAGCGGGTATTTGCTTGCCAATGAAGTGCCATCGAACGGGGGAGTTTGTAACGCACTTCTGCTAGCACAGGCGAAGGCATATCATTTCCAGGACGTTGAATCGACCCCACAGCCGGAATTCGAACCGTTGAGCGCGACGAAACAAAAAGTGCAAAAGCAGGTCCATCTGCCAGCAGACGGTGGGAAGAACAAAGAGGAGGAGCGGTCTTCCTGAAAGCGCAGCCGCCATCTCCGGCAACGGTGAAATCAGCACATACAGGATGCCGTAGATCACCAGAAGCCAGATGGCGCGCTTCATCCAGGGAGTCACGCCGGACATAGTAGCCCATTTTTGACACGGTTGAAAGTTTTCAGCTTTAGGGATGGAGTGGACATGAGCAGAAGCCTCTGCGGAGCGGCGTCCAGATTGTCGGATCGGGGCACGGGATTCCGCTGCTGTGTGGGGTAGGAGCATTACTACCATTCACGAGTTCTGTTTGACTCTCCTATATTCGGTCTGCTAACGTCCGGTCACGATGGGCCCAAAACCCGAGCCGACGAACCGAATTATCCC
The DNA here is from genome assembly GCA_035280185.1 of Terriglobales bacterium. Classification (GTDB taxonomy): domain Bacteria; phylum Acidobacteriota; class Terriglobia; order Terriglobales; family Acidobacteriaceae; genus Angelobacter. The sequence goes on along the minus strand of DATEGH010000090.1, from coordinate 9,356 downwards.
CGTCAGGGACCGTTTACTGGAAGCGGCGAAGGTGCTCTTTTCCGTCCACGGCTTTGAAAACACTTCTACCGCGGCAATCGCCCGCCAGGCGAATACCAGCGAGTCCCAGCTCATCAAGCACTTTGGCAGCAAGGAAGGTCTGTTGGAAGCAATTTTCGATGAAGGCTGGCGCAACATGGACTTCATCGGTCAGGCGATCAAGGTCTTGGCATCTCCGGTGGACCGCCTGCGGATGATCTTTGAATTGGTGCTCCAGGCCCTGGAGCGCGACCAGGCCTTGAAAGAGTTGATGCTGTTTGAGGGGCGCCGAATTCGCAAGGCCAGCTCTGGTTTTGACATTCTGATGACGGGCGGTTATCTGCGCTTTGCGGCAACCGTTGAAGCGGTAGTGGCCGAGATTCTTGCGGGTACTCCGGTCGGAAGCAAAGTATCAGCTTCAGCTATGAGTTCGGCTTTGATTGGAATGTTCGAAAGCATGCTCCGAGACCAGGTCCTCGCTCGACGCATGAACCAGCATCCGACCTGTACTTTCGAAGAAGTGCGGGAGATCTTCGATCTATTCCTTCGACGGATTTTGAGCCCGGATCAACCCACCTCTAACGGATAACCAGCCTCCCAAAACTGGGGATTTTGGATCCCCTGAGCCGTTTCCCCTCCAACCTGCAAATCCGGCAACAGTATCAGCTCACTGGAAACAACCCCGCTTGCAATTCAGACATCTTTCACTATCGCTCGTAGTAGCACTACTGACGTGCAGCTCACCAGCGTACAAATTCCCTCCGGAGGATGCGGATGAAAATCGGAAGGCGGTTCGGACTTCTCCTTTCCCTATCGGCGCTTATTGTCGCCCCGGCACTTGCAGCAACACCTTCCAGCGCCACGCTTAATGCGCCAGCGGCAGGTCAAACCAGTTCCGTCGCATGGTCGGGCGGACCATTTACCGGCGCTACCGCTGACTCCGCGGCGTGTACCAGCGTGACCTGCGATACGTTCACCCTCACCGTAAGTGTCCCTGCGACTTTCTATTCTGCTAATCCGAACTACGCCGTTCACGTGAGAATCGATTGGGCGAGCAATACCAATGACTTCGATCTCAACGTGAATGACGCTTCCGGCAATACCGTGTGCTCTTCCGGACAGGGCCAGACGAATTTCGAGGATGCTGATTGTGGTCCGCTTGCTTCAGGCACCTACACGGTCCAAGTAGTCGGCTTCACGGTGGTGAATGCAACTTACAGCGGTACAGCTACGATTGCTCCCGAGCCGGCAGCCGCAACGGGTACTGCGCGCTATAAAAAGAGCAATATGACGTTCAGTGCGCCCGTGCAGTTGACGCGGCCGAATAACATTGTGAACTCGACCGGCAATACGCTCTCCTCGGACCAGGATGTGGAACCGCGCATCGTGCATGACTCGCTGGGAAATTACTATGTCGCCGCAATTGAAGGCGTGCCGGGCGGTATTGATGTATGGAAGTCAGTGGATGCCGGCGCCAGCTTCGCATTTCTCGGGCAACCGGATGGCATCCAGATTGGCTCGGCCGCGGCTGGCGTGGATGGCGTAGGGCTGGGAGGAGGCGACGAGGACCTCGCAGTGAATCCCGCCGGCGTTGTGTACGCGAGTTCCCTCTGGCTTGGATCAGCCACTCAGAGCACTTCATTTAATGGCGGCACAATCTGGGTTTCGAATCCAGTTTCGAGTGATCTGCCGCTAGTGGATCGGCAATGGATCGCCTCGCATGGTAACAAGGAGCTTTATCTCACCACCAAACAGTTGGGCGCAGACCTTGACGGAACCGTGACGCTGTTCGTAGCGAAATCTTTCGACAACGGACTCACATTCCCGCAGGTTTCACCAGTCACAACGCCGGAGGTTGGCGTTCAGCCCGGTGACCAGGGCAACATCATCGTGGACCAGAACAACGGGAACGTGTATACGGTCTTCATCGACTCCCACGGGAATATTGTCTGGCTGGCCCGCTCCACCGACGGTGGGCTCACGTGGGTTCTCAAGCAGGCCTTCGCCGCTCCTGCGGGCGCGAACCTGGCAAATATCTTCCCGGTAGTGGCGCTCGACAGCGCCAGCGGCGTTTACGTAACGTTCTCTAACGGAACTAACGTGTTCCTGGCTTCTTCAAAGGACCAGGGTGCCACGTGGACAGCCCCGGTGCGTGTCAACAATGGCCCCGGAACCAAGACCGCAATCGGCGCGTGGATCAGCGGCGGAAGCGCTGGAAGCGTAGATATTGCGTGGTGGGGCACGAGCGCGGGAAACGCCAATGACCCGAATGCGCAATGGAATGTGTTCGCGGCACAATCGCGCAACGCTACTGCGGCGGTTCCCACGATTACCCAAACTGTCGCGACGCCCGTGATTCACGTCGGTCCCATCTGCAATCAGGGGCTTGCTTGCGCCAGCGGCACCCGCAATCTGGCGGAGTACTTCGCTACCGATGTGGGGCTGAACGGCGAATCGTTGATTGTCTATCCCGACGACAAGAACGGCTCCAGCCCGTCCGGTGCTGCGCGGACGTTCTTCGTCAAGCAGACTGGCGGCAGCACAGTGAAGTAAGCACAGCGACAACTCAATACTGGGGGCGAGAGATCATCGTCCCCGGTTTTAATTTGTTAAGTGGGTAAATGGGTAATTTGGTAATTGGAAAAACGTCCGCCTCTACGCCGCACGCTGGGCTTCCAAATTGCCAAATTACGAAATTACCCAATTCCCAAATCTCTGCTATTCTTCGCTCGTGCTGCTGGAATTGCGGATAGAAAACTACGCCGTCATTGACAGCCTGGCAGTTGAGTTCGCTCCAGGACTGAACCTTCTTACCGGAGAGACAGGCGCCGGCAAGTCCATCCTTATTGACGCTCTCTCCCTCCTTCTCGGCGATAAAGCCTCGGTCGAAATGGTGCGGCACGGGGCGGAGAAGATGGTGGTCAGCGGAGTGTTTGAAACTGAAGACCGCACCACGAAGAAGGTCCTTGAGGAGAACGGCATTGAGCCGGAAGAAGGCCAAGTTCTCATCAAGAGGGAAGTCGCGACCGGGGGAAAAGCGCGGGTTTTCGTGAACAATCAACCGGCGACCGTTGCTCTTCTGCGTCAACTGGCCCCTGCACTGGCGTCCATCCACGCGCAGAACCAGACCATTCTGGCCTTCGATGCTCCAGCGCGTTTGAGCCTGCTCGATGGGTATTCCGGTAACGATCTTCATGAACTTCGAGAACGGTTCGCCGCCTGGACTGAGTTGCAGAAGAAGATCGATGAGTTCGAACGGGATGAGCAGGAGCGGCTGCGCATGGCGGACCTATGGGCCTTTCAGAAGAAGGAAATTGATGCGGCCAAGCTCACTCCCGGAGAAGACCAGAAGCTCGAAACCGAGAAGCGCATGCTGGCCAACGCTGAGAAGCTGTATGCCGCGGCCATGGGTGCTTACGAATTGCTCTACGACTCCGATGCTTCCGTCCTCGCTAATCTTTCAGCCGCAAAGAAGCAGATTGAAGAACTGGCGCGGTTCGATGGCCGTTTTCAGGAATCGCTCACCGCGTTGCTAAGCGCTCGCGCAGCAGTTGAAGACGTGAGCGCGACTGCTCGCGACTATGCCGATGGAATCGACGCTTCGCCAGAACGCCTGGCCCAGGTGGAAGACCGGCTGGCTCTGCTTGACCGGCTGAAACGAAAGTACGGCAGCACAGCGGACGAGGTCATGAGCTACGGCGAAGACGTTGGGCGTAAGCTGGCGGAACTGGAAAACCGTGACGAACTCCTGCGCGACCTGAAAAATCAGAGCGAGGCTGCCGCTGCGACTTACACAACCAGCGCACAAGCGGTCTCCAAAAAACGCTATAGCGCCGCGCGGGAATTGCAAAAGCTGGTCGAGGCTGAAATCAATCAACTGGCGATGAAGGCGCAATTCAAAATTGAGGTCTCCGGGTCTGACGAGCAGGAAAACTGGACATCCAGCGGCTTTGATGCCGTCACTTACCTGATCTCGCCTAATCCGGGCGAGCCTCTCCGTCCGGTGGAGCAGATTGCCTCGGGGGGCGAGCTGTCGCGGGTCATGCTCGCATTGAAAGCGACCGTGGAAGCCGGCAAGAAGAGCAGGAGCTCCGTTCCGCGAACTCTGGTTTTTGACGAGATTGATACCGGCATTGGCGGCCGGGCGGCGGAAGCAGTCGGGAAAAAACTCAAGTCTCTGGCCCGCTCCAATCAGGTTCTCTGTGTGACCCATCTTCCGCAAATTGCGTCCTTTGCTGACCATCACTACGTGATTGAAAAGCACGAAACCGCGGGACGTGCGAAAACTGCCGTTCGGCAACTAAGTACGCCTGAAAGACGGGAAGAAGTGGCCCGTATGCTTAGCGGCGAACAGCTTACCGAGACCTCCCGCCAACACGCCGAGCAGTTGCTGAAAACCAATGCATGAAGCCCATTGCTGCGGCTGTTCCCTGGAGTGCTAAGAGCCGCTGTCCCATAGACCGTTGGAATTCGACAGATCAACAATAAATCCAGCCACTTCAATGGTTTGCACTGGCTTAATTTGCTCTTGACGGATAACCTGGAGACTGGGAAAGAGTCTCTAAAGAGGTATAATCACCAGATTACAATGACAGGTGAACCGAGCAAGACTTTGCTGCTGCTGAAGCCCCGGGGATTTTGCGCCGGAGTGGTCCGAGCTATTGATATTGTTCGGATCGCGCTCGACGCTTTTGGCCCCCCTATTTACGTCCGCAAGGAGATCGTCCACAACCGTTACGTGGTTGAGGAGTTGAAGGCCAAGGGCGCCATCTTTGTAGATGAGGTCTACGAAGTTCCTGACGGGCAGCGGCTCATCTACTCTGCTCATGGAGTTGCCCCCAGCGTCCGTGAGGCCAGCAAGCTGCGCAATCTGAAAGTGATCGATGCCACCTGTCCTCTGGTAACAAAGGTCCACGTCGAGGCCGTAAAATACGCCCGCGGCGGATACAGCATCATCCTCATCGGCCACCATGATCACGACGAGGTGATCGGTACTCTGGGTGAGGCGCCGGACGTGACTCAGGTGGTCGGCAGCGCGGACGAGGTAGAAAAGCTTCAAGTCCCTGATCCTACGCGCATTGCATATATTACTCAGACCACTCTGAGCCTGGACGAAACCAGAGAAGTCATTGTGGCATTGCGGAAGAAGTTCCCGTTGATCCAGGGGCCGCACGCGCAGGACATCTGCTATGCCACGCAGAACCGCCAGACCGCGGTGAAAGATGTGGCGCATCAGGCTGACCTGCTGCTGGTGGTCGGCTCAGAAAACAGCTCCAACTCTAACCGCTTGGTGGAAGTTTCCACCAATCTGGGTACGCCTTCATACCTGATTGACACGGGAGACGACATTAAGCCCGAATGGCTGACCAATGTGAATACCGTCGCGCTTACGGCCGGCGCTTCGGCGCCGGAAGTCCTGGTGGAGCAGGCGGTGGATTTTCTGAAAGCCAAGGGCTTTACCAATATTCGCGAGGTGGAAGTGATGCCGGAGAACGTTCGCTTCGGCCTGCCGCCTGAGATCGTGGAGGCTATCGCGGCTGCCCCGGCTGCTTCGGGAGACTAAGTCCATGAGTACGCACTCGCAGATGCTGTTTGGCAAAGTCAACGACATGCTGGAGCGCGTGTCGCTGGGCATCGGGAAGGCTCGCGACTATCTGTGGTCGCAGCAGCGCGACGAAGGCTACTGGTGCGGCGAACTGGAAGCCGACACAACGCTGGAATCGGACTACATCGGTATTCACACCTTGCTCGGAACCGGCAATCGCAGCCGCATGGAGCGTGCTGTGCCGGAGATCATCAGCCATCAGAATGAAGACGGCGGCTGGCCCATTTATCGGGGCGGTCCTTCCAACATCAGCGCTTCCGTCAAAGCCTATTTTGCTTTGAAGCTCATGGGCATGAAACCGGATGAGCCAGTGATGGAGCGCGCCCGAAAAACGATCCTTGAGCTTGGCGGCGTGACCGAGTGCAACACGTTTACCAAGATTTATCTGTGCTTTCTCGGTCAATACGACTGGGAAACCGTGCCGGCGATTCCGCCGGAGATTGTGCTGTTCCCGAACTGGTTCTGGTTCAACCTGTACGAGATTTCCTCGTGGTCGCGGGCCATTCTGGTTCCGCTCTCCATCTGCTTTGCCAAAAAGCCGTTCAAGAAGCTTCCACCCGAGATGGGAATTGAAGAGCTGTTTGTGGGCGGAAGATACGGCAAGCATCTGCACCTGAAGTGGAGTCCGAAAAGGATATCCTGGCGAAACTTTTTTCTGGTGCTGAACCAGATTACGCACTTTTGCGAGCGCTTTCACATTCGGCCTCTGCGCTATCTGGCGCTCAAGGCGGCGGAGGAGTGGATGCTTGAGCGATTTGAGAAGTCAGACGGGCTGGGCGCCATCTACCCCGGAATTCTGAACTCCATTATCGCTCTCAAATGCCTGGGCTATTCCAATGACGATCCACAGGTGATCCGCGCACTGGATGAGTTTGAGAAATTGGGTATCGAGGAACCCGGCATTGCAGACCATTCTCCGCCAACATTCCGCATGCAACCTTGCATGTCGCCGGTGTGGGACACGACCTATGCCATATTCGCTCTGGGCGAAAGCGGCGTTTCCCAAACCGATCCGCGCATGGTCAAGGCGGCGGACTGGATCCTGAGCAAGGAAGTCCGCAGCAAAGGCGATTGGGCAGTCAAAGTCAAGAATTGCGATCCGGGCGGCTGGTATTTTGAATTTAACAACGAATTTTATCCTGATGTGGACGACTCCGCGATGGTGCTGTTGGGCCTGGATCAGGTAGAAAATCCCCGCGAACGCTACCAGCATGAGGTATCCCAGCGCGCTATTGACTGGATTTTCTCCATGCAGTGCAGAAACGGCGGATGGGCGTCCTTTGACAAGGACAACACGCGGATGGTGTTCCAGCACATCCCCTTCGCCGACCACAACGCCATGCTCGATCCGCCGACGGTGGACATTACCAGCCGTGTGCTGGAGATGCTGGCCGCTTATGGCTACACCCAAGATGACCCCAGGGTGAGGAAGGGGATCAAGTTCATCCTGAGCGAACAGGAGCCTGATGGCTCGTGGTTCGGCCGCTGGGGCGTGAACTACATCTACGGAACCATGCTGGTGCTGCGCGGATTGCAGGCCATGGGCGTGGACCCGCACGAGCCCTACATCCAGCAGGGGGCAGAGTGGCTGCGCATGGTGCAGAACGCCGACGGCGGCTGGGGCGAGACTTGCGGCTCTTATGATAAACCGATGTCGCGCGGAATCGGACCGAGCACTCCGTCGCAAACGGCATGGGCTGTCATGGGACTCTTGGCTGCCGGCGATACACGCAGTGAATCGGTGCAGCGCGGGATCCTTTACTTGCTGGAGACCCAGAAAACAGATGGTTCCTGGGACGAGAACCAGTACACCGGCACAGGATTCCCGCGAGTGTTTTATCTGGCGTACCACTTGTATCGGGATTACTTCCCGTTGATTGCGCTTTCCACTTACGTCCGCGAGTTCTCGGCATTGTACGAAGAGGGAAGCGTGGGTTACGCCAGAGGATGATGGAATCGGGTGATCGGTTATTTTGTTGATCGGATGATTTGGTCATCGCACGATCGTAAGTATCAGGGCATGAGTTCACTCGTGCCGTCTAGAGCTTACTTTTGATGGGCTTTAGCACCTGCAACCATAGGAGGGTTTTTGCCAGTACCGGTTTCTCAGATGTGGACGGTCGCGAGCTATGTGGTAAAGCAGAAGCTCGCAGGGCGCAAGCGTTATCCGCTTGTCCTGATGCTGGAGCCGCTGTTCCGCTGCAATCTTGCCTGCGCGGGCTGTGGCAAGATTCAGTATCCGGCCCACATCCTCAAGAAAGAGCTTTCGCCGGAAGAGTGCTTTCGGGCGGTTGAAGAATGCGGAGCGCCCATGGTGAGCATCCCGGGCGGCGAGCCGCTCATGCACCCACAGATCGATAAAATTGTGGAAGGCCTGGTGGCGCGGAAGAAATACATTTATCTCTGCACCAACGCGCTCCTGCTGAAGGAAAAAATCGGCTTGTTCAAGCCGAGCAAGTACCTGACATTTTCCGTGCACGTGGACGGCGAACGCGAGCACCACGATTTTTCCGTTTGCCGTGAAGGCGGCTACGAACAGGCAATCGAGGGGATCAAGGAGGCTCTCAAGCGCGGATTCCGCGTGACCACCAACACAACACTGTTTGATGGCGCCGATCCCGGCAGCGTCCGCGCGCACTTTGACCAGATGATGGAACTGGGCGTTGAAGGCATGATGCTTTCCCCGGGCTATTCCTACGACAAAGCACCCGACCAGAAGCACTTCCTTGGCAAAGCGCGCACCAAGCGGCTTTTTCGCGCGATTCTCTCGAACCGGAAGAACAGTTGGCGATTCAATCAGTCGCCGCTCTTCCTTGAGTTCCTGATGGGCAAGCGCCATTACGAGTGCACTCCCTGGGGCATGCCCACCTACAACATCTTCGGCTGGCAGAAGCCGTGCTATTTATTGCAGGACGGCTATGCCGATACTTTCCAGGAGTTGATGGAAGCCACTGCCTGGCAGGAATACGGAACGGAATCGGGAAATCCTCGTTGCGCCAACTGCATGGTCCACAGCGGCTATGAAGCTTCCGCCGTTAACGAAACCTTCAGCTCATTGCGGGGCTTGATCGCGACGGTTCGCGCAACATTGTTCACCGGCCATCGCGATGCGGCAGCATTGCAAATGCTCAACGAACCGGTGCGACCAGTACATAGCTACGACCCTCTGGTCCAGATCACTGAAAACTCAAACCAGTTTGAGGAGACACGGGCATGAGCCAGCCCGCGCTGGATCCCAGAAAAGCAGATCAGCTTGAGGTTGTTCCCGGTTTTGAGAAAGAGAAACTCGAAGGCTGGGTGCCCGACCTCGCCAACGAAGAAGAACTGCGGCAGGCTCTGGAGAAAGCCTTCGACTATCGTGGTGACGTGACCATCACCCGCAAAGACGGAAGTAGAGTCGAAGGCTACATCTTTGACCGCCGCTCCGGCAAGGTGCTCGCCGATTCCACGGTCCGCCTCTATCCAAAAGATTCCACCCAGAAGGTCTCGATCCCCTACTCAGATATCGCAGCCCTTGCTTTCAGCCAGCGCGACCCTGCCGCCGGCAAAAGTTGGGAGGCGTGGGTGAAGAAATACTGGGAGAAGAAAGCCGCCGGCGAGAAAAACATCGGGATTGAGGCGGAAAAGCTGGAGTAGCAGTTTCTTTCAAGTCCCTATCTGCGCAAAACTTATCGGAGAGTTGAATTTCCGCATGGTTGTGTGCCATACTTATATCAATAAGTATGGAGCAGGA
>DATEGH010000089.1:0-12095 GCA_035280185.1 Terriglobales bacterium | reverse complement strand
AAAATCCCAATGACGAAAGATTAACGAATTCTTATATTCTGAGTCGGGTAGATATTAAAGCACCGCTTTTCGAGAATGGCTAGAGGTTATTATTGGCATGCGGCAACCGTTAAGGAGATGGCTCGGTGCACGCTGGGAGCTGCCTTCTTTGCGCGTTGCTCATTAAGCAGCTCGCCTCGCGATTCTTTCCGCTCCGGCGTGAGTTGCCTGCGAATTCAGAAATATATTTTTGTTTTCCCGCCTCTTTGAACAGCCATTCTCGTTTAGTATTCTCGCGCTGGTTTCTGACTTCCAGATGATGGGACCGGCGCCTGCTTCGGAAAAGTGGCGTTCATGAATGAGGTCTCGTCTCTTCTTACTTGCCGCTTCATCCGGCTTCTTCTGTTTTGCGGTTTTGACAGACGCAGCAAACTTCAACATGTGTCGGAAAGATCACCAATTTCTTCTTATATTTTGCTGGAGGAATTGTTAGAGAATTAGTACACTTCTCAGCCTCAGTTCTCTCGTCTGCTGATTCGGGCACTGTGGCTGGATCTCTTGTAAGAGACGTCATGAACAATGAATTCGGCTTCTTCTGTTCCTTTATGAAATACGGCAGATGCAGCAAATCCCTAACTTCAAAGTGAGGTCATGGAAAAATGACAGCTCCCCTTGGAAAGCTGAAATTCGGTTTAGCTTTTGTCCTGGTCTTTCTGGTTGCTAACGGGTTGTTCGCGCAGAAACTCCGTGAACACAATCCAGGTCCCGGCGAGAAGATGGTTCCCACCGGAGATGGCCATGCGGTCCCGGGGCAGGCCAAACCAGGTCAAGCGGTGGTTACCGGAAACGGCATTAACTACAATGGCGGTCCCGTGCTGAAGGGAAATCCCGTCCCCATCTACATCATCTGGTATGGCAACTGGAATGGGACCGGATCTAATACTCAAACCACAGTCAATCTCATTGATACATTCCTCGGCGCCAACGCGCTCGGCGGCTCAAGCTACGAGCGAATCAATACAACATATGGCGACACCACCGGCAACGTCAGCGGCAATTTGCAGCTTTCAAAGCAGGTGTTTGATTCGGGATCACAGGGGACCAAGCTACGCAACAGCAGGATTTCCTCTGCAATTTCCGCTCAGCTTACCAGCGGCGCTCTTCCTACTGACCCCAACGGAGTCTATCTGTTTCTGACCTCATCGAATGTTAGCGAGAGTGGCTTCTGTACTCAGTTCTGCGGCTTCCATACGCATCAGACTCTAAACGGAGCCGACATCAAATGGGCCTTCATCGGAAACGTTGATCGTTGCCCTTCAGGCTGCGAAATCCAGACCACCGGCCCTAACAGCCCGGCGGCGGGAGTGGGCGGAGCCGACGGAATGGTGAACGTGATCACGCACGAGAGCGAAGAAGCGATTACCGATCCCGACCTGAACGCCTGGTTTGATTCGGCCGGCAACGAAGATGCTGACAAATGCAATTTCAAGTTCGGCCCGACACAGACGGCGGCAAACGGCGCTCGCTTCAACCAAACCTTCGCCGGACACAACTGGATGATGCAGATGGAATGGGAGAACAGCCGCGGCGGCGGTTGCGACCAGACCCTCGGTGGCCCGTTCTTTACCAACTAGAAAACTTTATTCAATCCGCAGGCCGTCCCGAACGGACGGCCTGTTTCTTTTATAGTAAGGATCGAAACTGAAAGAAGGAGACGGGCAATGCCGCTGTCGGTCAGAACATCAGTCATCGCTGCCTTCTTTGCAATTACTGCGCTTTGCGCACAAGAGCCTTTGAAGCCCACTCTGAACCCTAGAATTATTACGGCCACGCGACAGGTGAGCCTTTTCAGCAGCATGGAAAAGGAGATGCTTCAGAACGTTCGATCGAAAAACCGATCGGCGATTGAGTCGACACTCACAGATGACTGCCAGGTCTATGAACCGGATGCCGATCCGCTTGACGGAGCGGACTGGATCGATTCTGTGATGGCCAAAGATTTCAGCCTGAAGTCGTTTATGGTACGGCAGGTTTCGGTGGTAGATCTCGGCGACTCCGCCGTGGTCAACTACACGCGCGTGCAGGAAGCAACCTACCGGTCAAAGCCGGCCAACGGAGAATATTTTGTCGTGGATCTTTGGAAGAAGAGCGCCGGATCGTGGAAGCTTGCCAGCCGCTATGTCTCTAAGGTCAGCTCGACAGCGACTCTGCCGAAAGGGCCAATCCGGCCCACAGGCAAACAATAGTGCCGCAATTCAGCTATGGTTCGCTTGCTGAAACATGCTGACAAGACCCGAAGCTTCATCTTTCGTTGCATCGGTGACAAGAAAGTACTCCAGGCCTGCTTCGCTCCAGCGGCTCGAGTTGAATGACCGGCTGCGCTGCCATGTGGCTGCATGTTCTTCTGCATCGGTTGCCTTGAACACAAACACAGAAATTTTATGAGCGCCGGCCATGTAGAGCAGTTCCGCGCCGGGCCTCTGCTGCACATAGACCATCTTGCCTCCGATCAGCTTGAACGATGAACCTGCGAGCTCCGGCGGCGTGAATGTGAACCCCAGTTTCCCCTGGAACCACGGCTTTACGGTGTGCCGGTCTTCGCTGACCACGTCCACCGGATTGGCGCTGGCCAGGGCCGTTATGTGCTGGTCCACCAAGCCGGCCAGTATCGGCTCTTCCGGTTTGGGATTGCCTGCCACGAGCATGAAAGCAAGCACTACAACGGCGAATGCTGCCGCAGCAGAAAGCCACTTCCAGAACGAGCTGGCGCTGCTTCGCGGATGTAACTGCCGGAACGCCGCCGCATGCAGTTCAGGCGGAGCATTGAATTGACTACCAGCAAGGCGCACTGACTTCTTGAACGCAAGCTGTTCGGCCAAAGCTTCAGAACATTCCGCGCAGTCGCGCAGATGCGCGGTTAACTCTTGCTGCGCCGCGCCATCGAGTTCTTCATCCGCATAGAGACTGGTTTTGCTGCGCCACTCGCAACTCATAACTTCACACCTGCCGTTCTGGGCTTGCTTTGCTGAAGCACATGCTCCCGCAGTCGCCCTCGCGCCCGCGCCAGCCGCGACATTACCGTGCCGACAGGAATATCCAGCGCCGTCGCAATCTCCTGATATTTCATCTCCTCCACATCGGCCAGGATCAGCACTTCGCGAAATAAAGGCGGCAGCTCGGCAATCCCCTTCCGCACCAGCTCAATATCGGCTTGCCGCACCAGAGAAACTTCCGGCGTTTCGTACGTGGCCACCGAGTTATCAAACCCGAGCTCGCTCTCCTGCTCCGTGTTGCGCCGCTCCAGGCCGGTGCGGCTGGTGAGGAAGGCATTGCGTAGAATGCGAAACATCCAGGCGCGAAAGTTGGTGCCGGGCTGAAAAGATCTGATCGCTTTGAGCGCTTTGGCGAACGTCTCCTGTACCAGGTCACGCGCCTCATCGCTGTCGCACCCCAGCCACCGCGCGAAGTTAAAGAGCGGGCCGAGCAAGGGCAGGGCCAGCTCTTCAAATTCTTTTTTTCCCAGGCCGCTCACATTCCCACTGACCGGAATTTCATGCGGCCATTCTATTCCCCGACCACAATTTCCGCTGCCATTCGGGGGTGAAGCGAGCAGTAATAGCGGTAGGTGCCGGGCTTGCGGAATGTGTAGGTGAACTCCTGATCCGTGTCGAGCACCTGCGATTTGAAAGTCGCATTGTCTTCGCTGACGACGGTGTGAGGAATATCGTCGCGGTTGGTCCATTGAACCGTAGTCCCGGCACGCACGCTAACCTTTAGTGGGGCAAAACTGAAATTATCGATCTTGATTTGTGTTGTTGCTGACTGCGGAGCGGCACTGGCCAGGACGCGACCATGTCCCGCGGCTCTTGCCAGAATCAGTCCTGCGGTCAATCCGAGAACGAGAGCAATAGAATAGATCTTCTTCATCACAACATCCTTCCTTTTTCATGCGTTCGGGCCGCCCGATGGTCAGCCCAGGTTTGAATCGACAACAGCCAAAGCGTGGTGACCACGCACATAGTTCACGTCGGTGATCCCAAGTAGTTTGCGCAGTTGATCCGCGGGCACTTTCATGGGGCCGGGAGACTTAGCGGTCCCCGGCGCGGGTTGAGGAAATGCAGTGGAAGCCGCGGTGTGGAACGTGATGTTTCCTTCCACTTTCTGCATCGTTTGGTGGATATGCCCGTTGAGCACTGTGACCGAGCCAAAGCGCTTCAAGTACGAGAGAGCTTGAGCGCTATCATCCGTTCCCCAGCCCCAATCGGGATAGATCGACCACAGCGGAATGTGGGCAAACACCACAACCGGCGTGCTGCTGGAAAGATGCTTCAGGTCTTTCTCCAGCCACTCCAGTTGCTCGCTTCCCAAATTGCCCAACCCGCCGATCTTCATGTTGAGAACGTTCACCAACCCAACGAAGTGGACTCCTTTTTTGTCGAAGCTGTACCAGCCGTCGCCCTTCGCACCGGCGCCGAAGCGGTCCTTGAACTGCTTGCCGTTGTCTTCGAGCACGTCATGCTCTCCCGGCACATAGAAGACGTCCTTTGCAGATGCTGACTTGAGCACCTGCTCCACAGTGTCAAATTCCGCAGGCTTTGACAGATGACTGATATCTCCCGTGTGAAGCAGAAACTCAGGTTTGCGCGGAAGCGCGTTGATGCGGTCGACAGCCGTGCCCAGCGTGCCGACTACATCAGGGTTCGCTGCCTTATCGAAGCCCATGTGGCTATCGCTGATTTGAACAAAGCTGAGCTCGCCTGCGGATTCTTTGTGTCCTATCTCCGCCAGCCTACTCAAGCTGTAGGACTTGAGCACGCCGCCCTGAATTACGCAGAACGCGCCAGTGCCTGCCCAGGCCATGCATTTCAAAAAACCGCGACGGTCAATGCCGTCGTGGTTGTGATCGTGCAGTATTTCGTCTTTGTGTTTGCTGCCTGCCATCTCGTTCTCCTTGCCGCTGAATGCTTACGCCGAGATAACCAGCGCGAGCAGGAGTTATTCCCAGCCCGGCAAAACTTTCCCGGATAAGAGGCGTCTGAATTGGGAGCGTGCTGTTACTATGCTTCTCTCGCACTTAAGGCGGCGGCTCTGATCTCGCACCTATTCAAATTTCTGATCATCGTGAGCGTTGCATTGATTGGGGCGAAGCTGACCGTGAGCTCACAGACGGTTGTGGTGCAAGCATCGCGAGAGGAAGCGGCACTGACCCAGGCCTACCGCTCCATGTACAACTTGAATTTCAGCGAGGCGTTTCGCGAGGCGGAGTCGGCCAAGGTGATCGCCAAAGATGATCCGTTGCCGTGGGTGGCGGAGGCCTGCGCCCTGCTGTTCCGGGAATTCGATCGCCTCCACATTCTGCGCAGCGAGATGTTTGCTTCTGACGAAACGTTCGAATCTCGCCATGCGCAGAGTTGGCAGCCGGAATCGAAGGCCAGGTTCGAGCAGGCGATTGCCGGAGCGGAAAAGCTGGCGCAAGCGCGCCTGGCGAGGAACAAGAACGATGCGGATTCGCTGTTCGCTCTTAGCCTCACTAACGGGCTGCGCGCCGATGATGCCGCTTTGATCGGCAAGAAGAACGTGGCGGCGCTTTCGTTTACTAAATCGGCCAACTCGTATGCGGAGAAATTGCTGGCGCGCTCACCTGATTATTATGACGCTTACGTTTCCACCGGGATGGGCAAGTACATCATCGGCGGAAAAGCCGCTCCCGTGCGCTGGATTCTCCGGCTGGGAGGATTCAAGGGAGATCAGGAAGAAGGCATTCGGGAATTGAAAATGGCTGCGGAACATGGCCATTACCTCGCGCCGTTTGCGCGCATTCTGTTGGCCTTTGACGATCTGCGCCACAAGCGAAATGCCGACGCACGGCAGATCTTTGCAGAACTCAGAAGCCAGTTCCCCGGAAATCCTTTATTCGCGCAGGAAATAGCCAAGCTGGATCATCCCGCAATGGGACCGAGGCAGTAGCGAGCGCTATTGAGCTAAAACCGCCGCGGGAATTTCGGCCGCTCCTGTGATCGTCCCGGTCTGCGGACGCTGCACGAAGACCACGATATGAAGATCGCCAGGTTTCCAGTCGCGCTGAAAAGCTACAGGCAGAGTTTTTTCAAACTTCCCCACCTGCAACCGGCCGAGGCTTCTGAAATCGCGAACCACGGCGTCGTGATGAAGCGTCCTCCCGGTGTTTTCTCCGGCGGCGACACGACTGCTGAGATTATCTTCCGTAATTGCCAGCCAGACTTCGCCGGATCCGTCAGGTTGGCCGGCGACACTCACAGCGAGTTTTCCGTTTTGCGATTTGAGTGAGACTTGAGCGCTTGCCACTTTGGCGCCGGCTGCAGCGATTGCGCTTGTGGCGCGCGTTACATCATTTCCGACGAATTCCTGGCTGCCGTCCACCACCATCTCCGGAGTGTACGGGCCCTCCGTGCGGAGCTGTGCGGCATAGCTTTCCTGACGCTTGCTGTACTGGCTGGAAGAAAAGCGGTCCTGCCAGCCCTGGTAGTTCCAATAATCAACGTGGAAACCAAGCGGAATGATCTCGACTCCGCTCTCGCTTCCCTGTTTTCTCAGCCGGGAGAGCAACTCGTCCGCAGGAGGACAGCTCGAGCATCCTTCTGACGTAAAAAGCTCCACGACGACTGATCTGTGCGCGGGACCGTTGGCGGCGGTTGGTTGTGAAAGCCACGCCACGGCAGCAACCGAGACACTCACCGCAAGCAAAAACTTGAAATACATGTTATTCAACGGCTCCGTTTCTTGCGCGGATCAGAATTATTTTTGCGCAACCAGCACTGAGTAGTTGAGTTTTCCGCTGTGGAAACCCTCGCGCATCAGATCAACTCCCTCGGCAAAGGCGCGGAACTTTCGCGGAAGAAGTGAGAGCAGAAATTGTGCCCTCTTCACCTGTTCGGCGCAAAGGTCCCATGTCCTGGCGACCGTCGGGCCGATCTCCTTCGAATGGAGTACGCGCAAGCCGGACTCTTGGATGTAAGTTACGCAATCTTCCGTGCTCAGCAAATCGGGGCATAGAAACGCTCGCGCAATCTCACGCACGATTTCGTCCCGCATGGAGCCGGTCCAGGCGGCGATCATCAGCCGGCCGCTCGGCTTGAGTGCATTCGCGGCCTTGCGCAAGTAGGCCGCTTTATGAAAGAAATGCTCCCAGGATTCCATATTCCACATCACATCGAAAGCCGCCGAAGGAAAAGCATACTCTTCCGCGTCTCTGTGTTTGATTCGCACCATTCCCCGATGGGGCAGCAATCCGACTCTCGCGTTCGCAACCTGAAACTGCGCCTGACTGAGGGTCAGGCCCAGGACCCGGCAGCCATAATCTCGCGCCAGGAAACATGCCGTGCCTCCGTGCCCACAGCCCACGTCGGCTACATACATCCCCGGCGCGATTCCGGCGAGCTGCGCGCAATAGCGCAGCAGCAGTTCTTGCGCCTCTGCGGCCGTCTCTTCCCCGGTGGAAAAAAGTCCGTGATGGATGTGCTCGCCCCAATAAAAGCGGTACACCCAGGAGAAATCATCGTAATGCGCGCGGATGTCCTGGCTGGTGAAGTGGAGAGCGGGTTTTGCGCTGCTGGCCATCTGAATCCAAGAGCTAACGGCTAGAAGCTAACGGCTGCTTCCAGATATTGAATTCGAGTTCCAACTCATTCTTCACCTTCACTGTCCCGCCGCCGGCAGAGAATGGCTGGATACCGAAATCGGTCTGCTTGAGCCGTGTGGTTCCGGTGTAGTGCTCCGGGCCTCCCGTCACATTGAAGGAGACTTCCTTTCGCATGCCGTGCAATTCCAGAGTTCCGGTGACACGATAGTGCTGTGGCCCAGCCGGTTCAATCTTCGATGATCGAAAGATAATCTCAGGAAACTGCTGCGCGTCGAGGACCTTCGGTCCCAGCATGTCGGCCTGAATCTGTGCCAGGTCTTTTTCGGAAACGTCTTTATCTACGACTCTCATTTGTTTTGTGAAAACCACGATCATGGCCGTCATCTTCGTCGGATCAATTTCCGCGCGGTCCACTGGAGCGACCACGGTATGGTTGTGGCCGAAGCCGGAAAAGACTCCCGCCTTGCCGACGTGAATGGTGATCGTGGATTGGTGGATTTGTTGCGGACGTATTGCCACGGAAAATACAGCCAGTATCGCTGCGATCAGTACTTTCGATAAAGACATCTAAACCTCTTCTTCCGTTTCCCGTAATACCCGGTGAAACTGCACTTATGTGCGCTGCGAGTTGCGGTCCACGGCGTAATACTCGATCCGCACAATCGGCAAAAGGAGCACAACTAATGCAACGAGAGCAGGCGCATCAATGAGGTAGGTGCGCGTGTTCAACAACTGCAACGCGACGGTCACCGTTGCTGCTAGCCCGTTCAACACTAGACTGAGCACCCAAGCCCATCGGCGGCTCAACCAGATGCCTATCGCGCTTAGCAGCCAAACCAGAGAAATCACTGACATCAAAATGCCGGTCAGCATCAAGCGCTCGGACAGATTCGCTCCGGTTCTGGGATCACGATGGTCGCGTATCGACCATTGAAAGAGCTTAACTGCGGTTGTAGCAGCACGGGAAGTACCCGCCAATTGAATGACAACAAGCACGGTGATGAATGGACGCTCCTTCACCACCATGGAAAGCATCCGAAACGCGCCCAGCCCAGTGATTCCCTCTGCCCTTTTCGCAAAGATCCTGGGTCGCACTACAAGAAACATGAAATTGAAGAGAGCGAGTACAGCTACAGTGACGGGAACAATGTAATCAGCCCCCAACTTTACTCCAGACGTGGCGAAACCCAACCAACAGCCGACGACGGTTGAAGCATTGATGAGGGCTGCACGTTTCCAGAGTGGTAGCTGCTCCAATTTCACCAGGTGAATGCCAGTTTCATAGATTTACAACAGATGCGCGAATTGTACCCCGCTGCCAGGACACAACAAGAGGAGCTCTTCCGGTTTTTAAGGATGTCGTTGGCGGGCGCGATACAATAGAAGGTTTTCTAAATCATTCCTGCGCTTCCTGCGCCGGCAAAAAGGAATATGGTATGGCCACAGTTCTGGAGACCTCACGACCCTCATTGCGCGTCCCGCACAGCCCGTTCAAGAACGAGCCGCTCACAGACTTTACTAACCCGGAAAATGCCCGCCGGATGCGTGAAGCCCTGACCAAAGTACGGGCGGAGCTCGGGCGCGAGTATGACATGGTGATCGGTGACCGGTTGATCAAGACGAGCGAGAAGATTACCTCCGTCAATCCTGCGCGGCCGTCGCAGGTCGTCGGAGTCTTTCAGAGCGCGGGCCGTGAGCATGTGGAACCGGCAATCCAGGCTGCTGCGGCAGCGTTTGAAAGCTGGAAACAGACTACGGCGGAAGAGCGCGCTTCCCTGATTCATGCCGTGGCCGGAATCCTGCGGGAACGCAAGTTCGAGTTCTGTGCCTGGATGGTGTATGAGGTCGGGAAGAATTGGGCGGAGGCGGATGCAGACATTGCCGAAACTATTGACTTCGCCGAGTTTTACTCCCGCGAGGCGCTGCGTCTTCATCGCGCGGAAACTCCCGTGCAGTTATCCGGCGAACACGACACGCTGAAATACATTCCGCTGGGAGTCGCTGCTGTGATTCCGCCGTGGAATTTCCCATGCGCCATCATGGCCGGCATGACGATGGCTGCGGTGGTTACGGGCAACACTGTGGTGCTGAAGCCGTCGCACGATTCACCGGCTATTGCCGCGAAATTTTTCGAAGCCCTGCAGGAAGCCGGAATGCCGGACGGCGTGGTGAACTTCTGTCCCGGCTCAGGCTCCAGCTTCGGCGCGGGCCTGGTGGAGCATCCGCAACTGCGCTTTATTGCCTTTACCGGATCCAAGGAAGTGGGCTTGGACATCAACCAGCGCGCGGCGACGCCCCGTTCCGGGCAGAAGTGGATCAAGCGCACGATTCTGGAAATGGGCGGCAAGGATTCGATCATCGTGGATGCCGATGCCAACCTCGATGCGGCGGTGGAAGGCGTGGCGCAATCCGCCTTTGGCTTCCAGGGGCAAAAGTGCTCGGCATGCTCCCGCGCCATTGTTGACGAGAAAATTTACGACGTGTTCCTGGAGCGTTTGAAAGACCGGGTAAACCGGATCGCGGTCGGAGATCCCGTGGAAAACAAACCGATGGGCCCGGTGGTAAGCGACAAGGCCTACAAGAGCATTCTTTCCTATATCGAAGTCGGAAAGAAGGAAGGACGCGTGCTCACCGGCGGAGCGGCAGCGAAAGAAGCCGGGGAAGGCTACTACATTCAGCCGACAGTCATCGCCGACATACCGCCCAGCTCACGCATCGCGCAGGAAGAAATCTTCGGCCCGGTGCTGGCGGTGATCAAGTCGCGCAACTACGACCACGCGCTGGAAATTGCCAACAACACCGAATTCGGGCTTACCGGCGCCGTGTACTCCACCTCGCGCGAGAAGCTGGAACGGGCGCGGCACGAGTTCCACGTGGGCAACCTCTACTTCAATCGCAAGTGCACGGGAGCAATCGTGGGCGCGCACCCTTTTGGCGGCTTCAATATGTCGGGGACGGACTCGAAGGCGGGTGGCCCTGACTACCTGCTGCTGTTCACTCAAGCGAAGTCCGTGGCGGAGAAGCTGGGCGACGCCGGTCCTGTGGACCAGAAGATGACATCCAGGACCGAAAGCTCACGTTAAGTCCGCAGGCAACGGGCTTGGAAGGACAGCCAGTTTCATTGCGTCAGCGGCAATCGAAAATTTTATAAACTGCTGAGCGCTTCCAAGCCACCTGACTGCGGCGAGTTGCAACGAACGGTTTATGAAAGATACGCTGGGAGTCCTGCTGGCCGGCGGCGCGGGAGAGCGGCTGTATCCCTTGACGCGCGATCGCGCCAAACCTGCCGTCACGTTCGGCGGCAACTATCGCATCATCGACGTTACACTCTCCAACTGCCTGAACTCCGACCTGCGCAAAATCTACATTCTCACGCAATACAAAGCGCTTTCTTTGAACCGCCACATCCGCGAAGGCTGGAGTTCCGTGGTAGCGCGCGAACTGGGAGAGTTCATTGAAATTCTGCCGCCGATGAAGCGGGTGAGCGAGAACTGGTACCTGGGCACGGCAGACGCTGTTTACCAGAACATTTATTCCATCGGATCTGAGCAGCCCAAACACGTGCTGGTTCTTTCCGGCGACCACATCTACAAGATGAATTACCAGCGCATGCTCGATCAGCATGTGCTTTCCGGCGCCGACGTGACTCTGGCCACCATCCTGATCGATCCCGGCGAGACGCATCATTTCGGCGTGATGGACGTTGACCGTGAAGGACGGATTGTGGGTTTTGAGGAAAAGCCCCGCAGCACGAAGTTGAGATCGCCGCATCATCCTGAAATGGTTTCCGGATCCATGGGCGTTTATCTCTTCAATACTGACGTGCTTCTGCCGGTGCTGCTCAAAGACGCAGAAGACCTGAATTCTTCGCATGACTTCGGCAAAGACATCCTGCCCAAGATCCTCGGCCAGTACAAAATTTATTCCTACAACTTCATCGACGAGAACCGCAAAGAGGCGCTCTACTGGCGCGACGTCGGCACGCTCGAAGCCTACTACGAAGCCAATATGGATCTGGTGGCGGTCTCGCCGGTGTTCAATCTTTACGACAAGGACTGGCCCATCCGCACTCACCAGCGCAATTACCCGCCGGCCAAGTTTGTCTTCGGCGAGCCTGGACGCACCGGCATGGCCATTGATTCCATCGTGTGTCCCGGCTGCATCGTCTCCGGCGGAGTGGTGCGCAATAGCGTGCTGTCTCCCGACGCGCGCATCAACTCCTATACGGAAGTGGATGCCAGCATCATCTTTTCGCACGTGAATGTGGGACGGCACTGCCGCATCCGCAACGCCATCATTGATCGCGACGTGCACATTCCGGAAGGAACCGTGATCGGCTTCGATCCGGAAGAAGACGCTCGCAATTATCTGGTGACGGAAACCGGGATTACGGTGGTGACCCGCGATTACTCTTTGTTTGAAAGCCCGGTGCCGGTGGATTACTTCACTAGCGAGTGAAGCAGTCTGAGAACCGGTGCCTGCTTTCCGGGAACATCTC
>DATEGH010000088.1:0-5698 GCA_035280185.1 Terriglobales bacterium | reverse complement strand
GCTCTCGCGCATTGAAGAGATGATCGGAGTTCCCGCGGGAACTCTCAAGATCAAGATGCTGTACGAGGAAGGGAATGCCGGCCGCGCGCTGCCGGCAATTGCCTGGGTGCTGCGTCGGCGACTGCTGGGCACGAACGTAGGGCGCTGGGATTATCTCGGCAGTCTGATTGAAATCTGGAAGGACGATCCGAAGGGAGTCTATCCTGACCCACAAACAATCGGCATGGCTTCACCCAACATGATCGCCTACCAGCGCTATAACGCGCTGATGATGGTGATGGCCGGCATGAAGGATGGCGAGCTTGAGAACGCAGCACCCATCGGCGGCATGGCTGCGGTGATGATTTACCAAGCAGGCGATGCTTATGGTCGTTCGCGCTACAACCCTCTGGCGCTTCGCGCCATGGTGATTGATAAGTTGCGTGAGCGCCTGCTGGGGCTGATCTTTGTTCCGGAAAACGCGCTCGCTTCTGGCGAGCAGCCAACGCTCGATGACATCCTCGCTGGCCGTGCAAAAGGCCGGCTCTACGATGCTTATCGCCAGAGCTGGGTCGCCAGCCCCGAACCAGCCTATGTAGCGGCTGGTAACGCGCCCCTGCAGAAGCCTTTGGACCACCTTCAGGCAGTGCTTGATGTACCGGTGAGCACGGTTCCAGTGAAGGAAAAGCCAGTTCCCACGGTAGGCAGCGGCCTGAGCGAGGCGGAACGCGCTGTGCTTCAATCGCGCGATCTGCTCGACGCGGCGGGGAAAATCACTCCGCTCGTCATCACCAAAGAGTCGATCAGCACTCCGGAGAAGCTCTTTACCCAGGAGCTTTGGGATTCCATCTATGGCCTGCCGAAGGGAGAGATCACCATCGAGCACATTCAGCACGCTTTCTACATGGCGGCCAATTATGGTTTCCAGATTCTCAACGGCAACTTTGCCGCAGCCATTGACGACTACGAACTCAAGCTGCGCTTCATGAACGATCTCGCCACCTACCGCATTGATGTTTCATGGCTCTGGACGTTGCTCCATCATCAGGCCGTGATCACCAAAGACGGGCACCTGAAGCGCCCGGCATTGACGGAAGATGGGGTTGAACCGGCCGCCAACGCCGAGCAGGTGAAAGCCGGAACGCGATTCACGCGTGAGCTGTTTGACAAAGTGTGGAACTACCACAACGAATGGACGGCTGAGTTTTTTGCCGAGCAGGACCGCCGCGGCGATCCTGGACGTTTCGATCGATCCAAAGCCGCAGTGATTATGGACCTGCTCAAGAAGCAGTTGCCTTCGCCGCGCTATATCCAGCACAGCGCCCGGGTACTGTTTGTTCTGGGGCAGGCCAACCAGAAGGAACGCACGCAGTTGTTCGAGGCAATCTTCGATCTTTCGCGTGAGGAGTTGCAACGGCGAGTGCAGTCCGGCGCTATAAGTCCGGCGGCTCTGGCAGCACACGATTACGTGTTCGATATTTTCCCCGAGCGCAAGGGCAAGGAAGCTGCGCGTCCGCAGGGGACGGTGGCGGTTTAAGAGGAATAATAACGACCGCTCATTTCCAAGCTGAAAGATCTCTGCACTGCTCGCATGCACTCTCTGTGTAAATCCTGTGAACAACCTCGCTTCTCAGGCGGAAAAATCCGCAACTCTGGCCGGTGAATCGATGCTATGTTCGTACTAGAAGAACTCTCATGGGCTCACTTGCCGCACAACCCTCCTCTTCAGAATGTCCTCTGTGCAGCGGTACCGGCTGGAAGACGATTGAAATTCCTGGCAAAGCAAGACGCGTAGCGCGTTGCGATTGCCGCAATGAAGCTCGAGCCGACCGTCTGCTGAACAATGCGAAAATTCCTGCTCGCTATGAGCACTGTACGCTGGCCGACTTCGCCACCGACTTCACAGGCGCGCATCGTTCCCTTGCCGTGGCGCGGTTGGCGGCGGGCCGGTTCGTTGAGGAATACCCGATCGAGAAGACCGGTCTGCTATTGATCGGTCCGGTCGGAACTGGAAAGACTCATCTTGCTGTCGGCATCATTCAGGAACTCATTCGCAGCAAGGGCGTGCCCTGCCGTTTCTGCGATTATCGTGAGCTGCTCAAGGAAATACAGAACTCCTATAATCCCAGCGTACAGACCACGGAACTGGAGATTCTTCGTCCTATCTTTGATACCGAGGTTCTGGTGATGGACGAACTGGGAGCAGCGAAGCCGAGTGAGTGGGTGTGGGACACGGTGAGCCACATCCTAAACAGCCGTTACAACGAGCGCAAAACCACGATCATCACCACCAATTTCCCCAATCTTGCTCCTGGCGAATTGCAGAGCGGGCGCTCCGCGTCTCATGCGGAAGCAGCGCGCAATGCGGCCCGTGGCGAGACTCTGGGGGATCGCATCACGGAACGCATGCGCTCGCGTCTGCACGAGATGTGCCGCGTGGTGCAATTGGATGGTGTTGACTTCCGGCAGAAGGTCCAGAGCGCCAATTTCCGCTAGACTGCCCTTGTGAGCGCGAAACACACAGGCGCGACCAGTTCCGATCCGATTCCTCGTTCCATTTCGTTCTCTCCGGATCAGCCGGCGGACTTCTTCTCCCAGTTCCCTGCCGCGCCTGCGGTATTTGCGTTACGTGGCGCCGAAGAAGGATCTGAGCCCTATGTCAGCAAAACGGCCAATCTCAGGCGCCGCTTGCAACGGCTGCTTGCCCCGGCGGAGACGCAATCAAAGCGCCTGAATCTGCGCGAGCGGGTGGCGCAGATTGAGTATTGGCTTACTGGATCGGATTTTGAATCTGGCCTGCTGCTCTATCGCTTGTTGCGGAAGGGATTCCCTCAGACTTATCAAACACGGTTGCGCCTGCATCCCGCTTCGGTAATCAAGCTGAACCTGGAGAATGCGTTTCCGCGTGCATACGTCACCACGCGGCTGGGCCGGCCGGGCGGCAAGTCGCTCTATTATGGGCCGTTCCGGTCGCGCGCCGTGGCGGAAAAATTCATGAACGACTCGCTCGACCTGTTCAAGATTCGCCGCTGCACGTTTGAGCTGAATCCTGATCCCAGCTTTCCCGGCTGCGTTTACTCGGAGATGAAGATGTGCCTTGCGCCATGCTTCAAAGGCTGCACCGACAAGGCGTACGCGGCGGAGGTGTCACGCGTGCAAGCGTACTTTGATTCCGGGGGCGAATCGCTCTTGCAGGAGTTGGAAGCCGAGCGCGGCCGGCTCTCCGCAACGCTGGACTTTGAAGGCGCTGCACACCAGCATGCGAAGATTGCGAAACTGAAAAGCATTCTCTCGGGGGCGGACGAGATCTGCCGCCGTCTGGATCAGTTCGATGGAGTAATCGTTCAGCAATCAAGCGAAACAGATGTGGTCGCGCTGTTTCGATTTCATCGCGGAACGCTACTCGGACCAACGTTGTTAAGAACCGTAGAAGATCAGGAAAACGAATCTGAGTCTCTGGAGCAGCGCCTGCGCGCTACGCTGGAAACCCTCACCAGCACGAAGCCCGCTTCCTCCGCGCAGACAACGGAAGAATTGGCAATCTTGAAGCGCTGGTACTACCGCAGCCACAAGACCGGAGAAATTGTTTTGTCGAAGTCAGAAGGCGGGTTGCCGATACGCAAGCTGCTGAATGCAGTGAATCGGATTTTGCAGCTCAAGGCAAGAGCAGAAACCACAAAGCACACGAAGGAGCACAAAGAAATGGAGGCTGCTCGTGATCCTGAGCCTCATGGCGGCGCGCGATGATCCCACTGCGGATCAAGAACTAAGAGATGCCGCGTCGAACTTTATAGAAGTCGCTCTCTCCTTCTTTAGCCTTCGTGATCCTTCGCCTTCTTTGCGGTTAACCAGCAGATGATTTTCTGTAGATCACCCGAATCCCTTCCCGCCAGCGCTCGTCCACTCCTACCAGCATCCATTCGATTTCGCGTGAGAAATAGCGCAACACCGTGTCCAGCGCGGGATGGACACGCAATGAGGGCGCAACCAGCAAGAGCAGCGGCGGCCGGGGAGAAAGCTGCACTCCCGGAAAGTAGCCGAACTGCGGGAACTCGCCTCGGCTGTGGTGCCAGCGCACGCGCGCCCAGTAGTCCAGTCCCTGGAGCGGCAGGTTGATGTCTTCGTCAGCTTTCAATTCGAGGACGGCAAGCCGGCCTTCATGGGTGCAGGTGAGCACGTCGATCATGGCGCGGTCCGCCGCCGAAAACGCCGGCACTTGTGAATACACGTGAGCAGCATTGAGTCGGGAATCAATCGCGGCAACATTGCCGAAGACCAGCGATTCCAGCCAGCGTTCCGGATACATACGCCACAGCGGATCACGGTGATCACCGGAAACAGCGCGTGCTGATGAGGCGGTCTTCGTAAAATGCTCGAAGATTTCCTGGTTGTCCGCCGTAAGCCGCTCCTGAAATCCGGCAGCTCCGAAGACCAGCTCTTCTTCAACCTTGAAGCTTCCCGGGACATTAACTGCTCGCGCACGGGCGAATTCCAGGCCATGCAGCCGGAAAGCAATCTCCGCTGCCGAGAGCACAGCCACTTCGGCCTGTGGGGCAATCGCGAGGACACGCTGGATACTGGCGTCGAACCGCGCTCGTGCTTGGGCGGCATCGGGACAGCGTATGAGGCGAGTTTCAATATTGCCGGTATCGGAGTAATCGATTTCGGCAATGGATTCATCCCGCTCATCAAGTTCGAAGAGTTGAAATTTGGCTATCTCGTGATTCAAATGTCTGAGTCGAATCTGTATGGCGATGGAGCTTCCAGAGGGAAGGTAAAGACGTAAACCTTCAACAACGGAGCGTCCGGCTTCGCGCTCACGGCAAGAGTCGAGCCAAATCAAGGCAAAGGTCAGCGCCGCGTCCATGGAGCCTTGTGTTTCCTGACGGTTCACGCCGAGTACAGCGAAGCTGCTGTTCCCTTTGCGCAGCAGCCCACGCGCATATACCGGGGACAAACTGTGCTCCAGGTCCATGGTAGTGGCGAGACCGAGCTTGTCCAGCACCCAATCAGGAAATTGCCGGCGCAGCACGCGCTCGAGCAGCCGCGCATACATTTTGCGAGCCGCGTTTTTCGCCGAGGGAGAACGGCGGTCACGGTCGCGGCAGATTTCGAGTTTATGAGGACGGGCCTGAGCGAACCGGCGGACGCTCAGGGCGAGCGTCCCATTCTTCGACTCTGCTTCTACGACTTCGCGTACGAGGTTTCGCTCCTCGGACCACAAGTGAATCAGGCAGCGGCCGCGCTCAGCGGAAACAGAGTAGCGCGTCTTAGCCAGATCAAACAGAGCCTGCCCGTCTTCGATCACCACACCGTTGCGCGCTTCTGAAAGGAACTGCTGCAGCAAGCGGGCGAGAAGCTCAGGAGACATGACGGAATGTTGGGGCGGCCGCTACTTGCTCGATTGCCCGCCTGCTACTGCCGCGGCTGTGCTTGGTGGTACTGCTGACGCCTTTTTGCCACCAGAACGGATGATCTGCAAGGCAGTTTCGACCAGACCACCCAAATCAGCCATGTTGGCGGGTAGCAGAATGGTGGTGCTCTCTTTGGCGATGTTGCCAAATTCGCTCACGTAATCTTTTGCAACCTGGAGCTGCAAGGCTTCGATGCCGCCGGGCTTAGACACGGTCTCAGCAATAGTCTGGATCGCATTCGCGGTCGCTTTCGCAACTAACTCAATCGCCTGAGCTTGCCCGGTTGCCCGGTTGATGGCGGCCTG
>DATEGH010000087.1:0-2742 GCA_035280185.1 Terriglobales bacterium | reverse complement strand
GCGCAGCGCGGCGATGGCGGATGATCTCTTCTACATCCATGCCCTGGTCGTCGACTGGAACTGGAATCAATTGAGCTCCGGCGGCGGTGAACGCCTGGCGAGCGCTGGGATAGCCCGGCTCTTCGATGCACACGAGATCTTTGTGATCCAGCAAGACCTGTGCAGAAAGCTGCAAACCCTGCTGCGATCCTGTCGTGACAAGAATCTGCGACGGTTTACAAAGTACCGCACGAACCGTCCCCAGGTACTCGGCGATAGCTTCGCGAAGGGGCAGATATCCCATTGCGTCGCCGTAGGCCATCGCGCCTCTTGGCGGCCTTCGCGAATGCCGAGCCACTAATTTCGACCAGATACCTATGGGGAAATGGTCGAGAGCGGGCAGGCTGACTCGAAACGCGCCGATGATATTCAGCCACGATTGGGCAGGCAGCTTGTTGAGGGCGACGGCGCGCCGCGATATCCGGCGTGGTCCCTGCCTGTTGATGGTTCCATTGGCTTCGTTCCGTGCTTTTTCGTCCAGCCGGCGCGGCGTTTCCTCAGGAATGGAACTGGCCACGCTGGTACCGGCTCCAACAAAAGTTTCAAAGTACCCTTCGGCCAGCAGTTGCTCGTATGCATTCAACAGCGGAATGCGTGAAACTTTGAGTTCGGCGGCCAGGGTTCTGGTTGATGGCACTCGCTGTCCCGGTTTCATCTGGCCTGCGATGATGGCGCGCCGAAACCAGTCGTACACCTGGCGGTAGATCGGAGTCTTGCGGTTGTGGTCGAGCGCAATGGGCGGAGCGAAGGCGCGGGGAACTGACTTCATCTGGAACGCTGGACCAAAAAAGTGGCTATATCATAGCACGCCAAAGTGGATATTGTGGTAAGACCACCCCTGCCCGTAGCTTTTCTTCCATGAACGCGATCAGACATTTTCAGATTTATCTTCTGGCAGGCGGCATGGCGATTGCTGCTCAGCCATTTCAGGCGGTGGCACAGCAGAGCGCGGTCTCTTCCGCCGGCAATGCGAAAGCTACGTCATTGCAGCGGGATGGGCAGCATGATTTCGATTTCGAGTTCGGCACCTGGAAAAGCCATGTCAAGCGCCTAGTGCACCCGCTCTCCGGTTCCACTACATGGACGGAATATGACGGCGTCACGGTGGTCCGCAAGATCTGGAATGGCCGCGCGAATGTAGCAGAGCTCGAAGCGGATGGCCCAGCGGGACATCTGGAGAATCTTTCGCTACGCCTGTATAACCCGGAGTCGCACCAGTGGAGCCTGAATTACGCCAACAGCAAGGACGGTGTGATCAATCTGCCACCGACGGTGGGCGAGTTCAAGAACGGGCGCGGCGAGTTCTACGATATGGAGCCGATCAACGGCAGATACGTCCTGGTGCGCAATGTCTGGGACAACATTACTCCAAACTCGTGCCGTTTCGAGCAGGCATTCTCAGAGGATGCGGGACAAACCTGGGAAGTGAACTGGATCGCGACCGATACGCGCATGAACGATGAATCCGCTAAGAACGTTCCGGCGGCAGCATCGCCAAGTGACGAGCAACACGATTGGGACTTCGAGATCGGCACTTGGAAGATCCACCTGTTGCGTTTGAAGGACCGTCTCGCTGGCTCGACGGCCTGGGTAAAGTTTGAGGGCACTTCTGTGACCCGAAAGTTTTGGAACGGCCACGCGAATCTGGAAGAGTTTGAAACCGATAGCCAGACCGACCACATCGAAGGCATGACGCTCCGGTTGTACAACCCTCAATCGCATCAATGGAGTATCTATTGGGCCACGAGCAAGGACGGCATCCTGGGCCAGCCGATGATCGGCGAATTCAAGAACGGCCAGGGCGAATTTTTTGACCAGGAGTTCTGGAAAGGCAAGGCTGTCTTTGTACGCTTTATCTGGTCGAAGCTCAACACGAATTCTCCTCATTTCGAGCAATCGTTCTCGGATGATGGAGGCAAGACCTGGGAAGTGAATTGGATCACGGACCAGGTGCATGCGGAGGGTGAATCGGGCAAGGCACGATGAGGTGCGCCGCCACTCAGACGCCGCGGGATGGGCGTGACAATGTTCATCTGTGAAATACTCGGTGAAAACATTTCGACCGAGGTGAACTGCATGGCTGAACCGACATACGAGGAACTGAAAGCAAAGCTTGCGGAACTGGAAGGAAAACAGCAGCGCCGGGGCAGCATGGAATTCAGAGTCAGCGAGAAAGGCGGAGTGAGTGTATACGGTCTAGGCCGCTTTCCGGTGACGCTGTATTACGAACAGTGGATTCGTCTGCTGGACCGGGCGCAGGAGTTGCGTGAATTTCTGGAAGAGAACAAGAGCAAGCTGAAGCTGAAAGAATCGTGAGGGACAGAAAACCCAAACCTTTGAAACGCGGAGGAACGCAGTCACCCCAGCTCGCGAAACGCGCGCCGGGGACCCCGACGGAGGAACCGGAGGGAGAAGATCGCCGGAATTGCCAAAATCGGGTAATTGAAAATTGTCAGAGGTGGAGTTGCCGCTTTTAGAGGTAACCGACAGCCGGTCTTAATCGTGAGTAGTTTGCATTCAGAAGATAGGGTGCGCCTTCTTGTCTCCGCTTCCTCCGTTCCTCTGTGTTTCAAAGGTGTTGGGGTTTCCGGAATTTACCGGCGAGCAGAAAGACGTGCTCCACGTCCACAGGCATGTTGGGCGATCGAAGGCAGACGCGAATTCTTGCGTTGTGTGACCGTGGCGCAAAGCGAAGGCTCGTAA
>DATEGH010000086.1:0-3018 GCA_035280185.1 Terriglobales bacterium | reverse complement strand
AGCAATCCACACAGGAGAGAAGTCATAATGAAGAGAATCGCGTTGTCTCTGCTTGCAATTGTGTTCCTGGTCTCGATCTCTGTGGCCAAGGACAAGGCCCCCAAAACGAAGACTGAAAAAGTCAGCGGTTGGGTAAGCGATGCCAAGTGCGCCGCCAAAGGCGCCAGCGCCGACCATGCCGCCTGCGCGAAGAAGTGCGAAGAAGCCGGCGAAAAGCTGGTTGTTGTCAGCGACAAAGACAAGAGCGTGATTCAGGTGGCCAACCAGGATGCGCTGAAGGGCCATGAAGGCCATCATGTTCGCGTGACTGGAACCATGGAGAACGGCGAGATGACCGTCAGCAAGGTTGCCATGCTGAAGCAGCCCAAAGCCAAAGCAGAAAAGACCGAGAAGCCGGCAGGAATGTAAACGTTCTTCCAGAAAAGATCATGGGCGGCCGCTGGGCCGCCTTTTTTATCTCACGACTCCGACAAGGGGCGAACTGGCCGTAGCATAGAGTTTCTTTTCGATCCTGCCTGCGACATAAGCGGCACGTCCGGCGATCACCGCGTGCTTCATGGCCTCAGCCATTAGAACAGGGTCTTGAGCGTGCGCAATTCCTGAGTTCATTAGCACGGCATCGGCCCCAAGTTCCATCGCGATCGCTGCGTCCGAAGCCGTGCCAACTCCGGCATCGACGATCAAAGGTACGCCGTTGACCAGCTCGCGAAGTATCTGGATGTTGGCGATGTTCTGGATTCCCATTCCACTTCCAATCGGGGCTCCCAAAGGCATAATGGCGCTGGCGCCTGCATCCATCAACTTCGCTGCAACTACCGGGTCATCAGAGGTATACGGTAAAACTGTGAACCCTTCCTTCACTAGAGCACCGGTGGCTTCGATGGTCGCCTGCACGTCGGGATAGAGAGTTTTTTGATCGCCGATGACTTCGACTTTGACCC
The DNA here is from genome assembly GCA_035280185.1 of Terriglobales bacterium. Lineage (GTDB taxonomy): Bacteria > Acidobacteriota > Terriglobia > Terriglobales > Acidobacteriaceae > Angelobacter. The sequence goes on along the minus strand of DATEGH010000086.1, from coordinate 2,077 downwards.
AATCTGAAAGTCCTACCTCACGCGCCAGCCGCGCCGTGCGGACTGCTTCCTCGGCGGTGTAACACCCAGCCGTATTCGGCAGCAGAAAATACTGCTCCGGGTCGATGAAATCGAGGAGAGATTCTTTGCTGCGGTCCAGATTGACCCGCCGTACTGCAACGGTCACGATCTCTGCGCCGCTGGCCTCAACGGCACGGGCAGTTTCCTGGCCGGATTTGTACTTTCCTGTGCCTACAATCAGCCGCGAGCGGAACTGGCGGCCGGCAATGATGAGCGGCTCCATGTCATTATTGTAAATTGCCTGAGGGGAAGAGACGGGTTAGACCGGCGCCGTTTCGATGGGATGCGGCTCCTGGTAAAGCTGTTCAATCTGCTGCTTGTACTTAGCTTCAATCACCCGCCGCTTTAGCTTGAGAGTAGGTGTGATCTCGCCTCCGGCAACCGTGAATTCGTCAGGCACAATCAAGATCTTCTTAATGGTTTCAAAGTGGGCGAGCTTCTTATTGAGGTCCTCAATGATTCCGCGATACAGGTCGCGCACTTTGGGATCGGCGACTAAATCTTCGTGGCCGTGAGCCGCGACACCATTAGCGCGCGCCCAGTCTTCCAGCAAGGGAAAATGCGGCGAGATGATGACGGAGGCGTACTTCCTGCGATCGCCGATGAGGGCCGCCTGGGCCACCAGGACATTCGCCTTCAATGCATTCTCAATCGGCTGCGGAGCAATGAACTTGCCCCCCGAAGTTTTGATCAGGTCCTTCTTGCGATCGGTGATGCTGAGAAAGCCCTCGCTGTCAATTTGACCGATATCGCCAGTCTTGAACCAGCCGTCCACAAACGCCGAGCGGGTCTCTTCAGGCAGGTTCCAGTAGCCTTTGAAAACGGTTGGCCCTTTCAGCAGGATCTCGCCATCGTCAGCAATCTTCACCTGCAAGTTTTGATAGGCCTTACCCACCGTTCCAATTTTGAATGCTCCCGGACGGTTCACCGAGATCACGGGCGATGTTTCAGTGAGGCCATAGCCTTCGAAGATAGGAATACCCACGGCGCAGAACCACTCCGCCATGTCGTAGCCCAGCGGCGCGCCCCCGGAAAAATAAACTCTGCCTTTGCCACCGAATCCCTTGCGGACTTTGGAATAGACCAGTCTGTCAGCAAGTTTCCAAGCGAGGCTGTGCGGGCGCTCGCCGCGCGCAATTTCATTCTGATGCCGGCGGCCAACCTTGAGCGCCCAGTCAAAGATCGTGCGTTTCAGGCCCGTCCCCGCGCGCCTCTCAGCTTCCTGACGAACTTTTTCGTAAACGCGGGGAACACTCACGATGATCGTCGGCTTTACTTCCTGAAACATTTGGGGAAGCTGATCAAAATACGGGCAGTAGGCAATGTTGACTCCGTTCAGATAGCAGACGTAGTCCAGGTGCCGGGCCGTGACATGAGAGAGCGGCAAGAATGAGAGATACACATCGCCTTGCAGCCATTCGGCATTCTTGCTCGCCATGACGGCATTCGACGTCAGATTGCCATGCGTGAGCATGACACCCTTCGAAGTTCCGGTGGTTCCCGAGGTGTAAATCAACGTTGCCAGATCATCAGGCGTTACCTGGCGCACTTGCTCTTCAAATTTCTGATCAACTTCCGTAGAAACGCCATGCAGCAAAGGCCAGAGCGGCACGACGTTGATCTCTGCTATCTCGTCAAAGACCACTATCTTTTCCACTTTGGTTTGGCCCGCGATGGACTGCACCTTGCGGAGTTGTTCCAGCGTGGAAACGCAGACCACTCTGGCTCCGGAATTCTGCAGTAGGTAAAGCGTCTGGTCTGCGGTAAGCGTGGAATAGATCGGCACGTCGGCGATGCCGCTGGTGACGCAGGCAAAATCCACGATCATCCATTCCGGCCGGTTCTCACTGAGAATGGCTACGCGATCGCCTTTTACCATTCCCCATTGCTGGAGGGTCCGCGCCATCGCTGCCACGTAGCCATAGAGCTGGCGAGAAGAAATCACCTGCCATTCGGCTCCTCGCTTGAACATCACATGCCGATTCAGATCATGCGCAACAGAGGCAAAGAAGATATC
>DATEGH010000085.1:0-11414 GCA_035280185.1 Terriglobales bacterium | reverse complement strand
AACAGGATTGATCTGGTCAATGCGACGCAAGCAAGCCTCAGTGAGATCTACCGGAGAAAGTTCCTTTTTCTGAATTGCCCGGCTGGCTTCGGCCAGATCGAGGAATGGCAGCTTGGCGGAATCAGTTGCAGTCACGGGCATCGCAGATGAGAGAATAACACCGCAAGACGATCGAGGAAGTTCTTCGCCCACTCCACGGAGGGACCTTTGGCCACCGCAGTAGCTCCCCAGCCTGAGAAGCGAACTCGCCTTCTTTGGCGCGCGCTGATTGTTTTGGCTGTATTGCTGGTCGCAGCGGCGATGGTGTTTTACTTGCGCCCTCTGCTGGTGGTTTCCGGAGTGCAACGAGCTGCGGAATGGAAGCTGGGGCTAACGGAACACAATGTCCGGCTGGGGCAGTACAGGATTCGCTATCTGGCGGGTGGCTCGGGCAAGCCTCTGGTGCTGGTGCATGGGCTTGCCGGGCGGGCGGAGGATTGGCTGGCGCTGGTTCCGGCGCTGCGGGACGCGGGATACAGAATCTATGCACTCGATCTGCTGGGATACGGCCGGTCCGACAGACCTGATGTGGACTACTCCATCGCGGAGGAAAGCGACATTGTCCGCCAATTCATTGACAGCCAGCATTTGCAGCAACCGGACATTGCCGGCTGGTCCATGGGCGGATGGATTGCCGCAAAATTTGCCGTCGACAATCCTGGCCGCGTTCATCGGCTTATCCTGCTGGACAGCGCAGGGCTGAAATTTGATGCCGTGAATGCCGCGGCTCTGCGTCCGAAAACCGAGGCGGATCTGGCGCACATGATGCAGGTGCTGACGCCGCATCCCATGCACGTGCCCAGTTTCTACGCGCGCGACTTTCTGCGCCATTTTGCCGAGGAGGACTGGATCGTCAACCGAGCGCTCAAATCCATGTACACAGGAAAGGACCTGCTGGATGGCAAGCTGGTAGCGGTGAAGGTTCCAGTCCTGCTGGTGTGGGGCAAAGAAGACGTGCTGACACCGCCATCGATTGGCGAGCAGATGCGCGATGAGATGCCGCAGTCCATCCTGTATCTGGTGAGCGGTTGCGGCCACCTTGCCCCGGTAGAGTGCAACAAGCCTGTGGGAGCGGAGATGGTCAGATTTCTTCGCGCCGATCCGCCGCTGGCGCCGGGCGAGCAGACGATCGCTGCAAGGTGACCCGAACACCTTAATGGGGATTGGCCCCGTCCTCCGCGTATCGGAAGCCTTCCTCTGACGTAACCTTCTTCGCAGCAGATGGTATTCATTAACAAGGAACCTTTGGTCGTTCAGCAGCGTATTTTCTATTGTTCGGAAGAAAGCCGCCGCGACGCGAAATGGAAAATTCGGCCATAACCAAGCTGAGATTCCGAGGTCTATAGGGAATGCGGGGTGAAATTCTCACTGTCCGAATCCGAACACAGGGGTTTCGGGAATGGACAAACGGAGCAAGGCTAGGGGGTTCCGCCTGCTAGTTCGGCTTTAAGAATCAATAGTTTAGGTGGTGTAAGGTTTGGCACGGCGGGTGCAAACTCTTTAGTTGCAATGGATATAGTTCGCGACGCATCGTTCAAGAAGAAGAAACGCCAGAAGCAGGTCATCATCAGCGTGGCTGCCGCTGCGGCCATCCTGGCGATTACGCTGGGCGTTTCAAAGTTAAAGCCGGCAGCTCCGAGCGTGGAGTGGGGAACCATTTGGCCAGACACCGTCAAACGCGGATCAATGATGAGGCAGGTCCGGGGGCTTGGCTCGTTGGTTCCAATACCAGAGGATGTCAGATTGATCCCAGCGGAGACCGATGTGAGGGTTGAGAGAGTCCTGGTTTTGCCCGGAACGCCGGTGAAGCCTGAGACGATCATTATGGAGCTTTCCAATCCTCAGGTGCAGCAGGAAGCCATTGCCGCCGATCTGGACTTGAAATCGGCCGAAGCCGAATACCACAACACCAAAGCCAAGATTGATAGCGATCTTATGAACCTGAAAGCGGAAGCCGCCACCGTTGACGCCGACTACGAAAATGCTAAGCGCGACGCTGACGCCAACAAAGAGCTGGTGAAGATAGGCGTGCTTTCCGAATCCGCTTTGAAGACCTCGCTCGCCAAATCGCGCGAGCTGGCAACGCGCCACCAGATTGAAGAAGATCGGATTGCCGAAAGCACCAAGGCCGTGGAGACGCAGCTCGAAGTGCAAAAGACCAACATCGAGCAGAAGCGCGCCATGGCAGACCTGAAGCATCGCCAGCTCGACGCTCTAAAAGTCCGCGCCGGAATTGGCGGCGTGCTGCAAGAGCTTCCAGTCCAAGTTGGCCAGCGCGCTACACAGGGGACGATTCTCGCCAAGGTCGTGCAGCCCGATCATCTCAAGGCTGAATTGAAGATTCCCGAGACGCAGGCCAAGGACATTGTGATCGGGCAGCAGGCTGAGATTGACACGCACAACGGCGTGGTCGCCGGGCAAGTCAGCCGCATTGATCCCGCGGTGCAGAACGGTACTGTCACCGTGGACGTGAAACTCACCGAGCCGCCGCCCAAGGGCGCGCGCCCGGACCTGAGCGTTGATGGCACCATCACGCTGGAGAAATTGGACAACGTGCTTTACGTCGGCCGGCCGGCTTTCGGGCAGGAGAAGCAGACGGTCGGGATGTTCAAGATTGATCCCGACGAAAAGGGCGCCACGCGCGTTCCCGTCGAGCTCGGCCGCAGTTCCGTCAACACCATTGAAGTTTTGCGTGGCTTGAAAGAAGGAGACAAAGTCATCCTTTCCGACATGTCGCGCTGGGACAACGTGGATCGAATCCGCTTAGACCGATAGCAATTCACAAAAACATCAAGGAGAGCAATAACGTGACGAATGGACAGACGCTGATCAATCTGGAGAACGTGACCAAAATTTTCTACACCGACGAAGTGGAGACGCACGCTCTTTCCGGCATCCACCTTGACATCAAGCGTGGCGAATATGTGTCCATTGCCGGTCCTTCGGGATGCGGCAAGTCAACCTTGCTCTCCATCATTGGCTTGCTCGATTCGCCTACGGACGGCTCTTACGTCCTCAACAGTCGCGCCGTGCAGGGCCTCGACTTTTCTGATCGCGCGCGCATTCGCAACCAGGAGATCGGCTTCATTTTCCAGAGCTTCAACCTCATCGGCGACCTCACGGTCTATGAGAATGTCGAGCTTCCGCTCACGTATCGCTCCATGTCGTCTCCGGAGCGTAAGAAGCGCGTGCAGGAATCGCTGGAGAAGGTCGGGATGGCGCATCGCATGCGGCACTATCCTTCGCAGCTCTCCGGCGGTCAGCAGCAGCGTGTTGCCGTTGCCCGCGCTCTGGGCGGATCGCCGAGCATCCTGCTGGCGGACGAGCCTACTGGAAACCTTGACTCGCGCAACGGCGAAGCCGTAATGGAGCTGCTCCAGCAGTTGCACCGCGAAGGCGCCACCATCTGCATGGTCACGCACGATGCCCGTTTCGCCAAACACGCCGAGCGCACCATCCATCTCTTCGACGGCAAAGTGGTCGAAGAAACCGAGGCCGCGCGCCAGGCTGAGATGGCGTGAGAAGCAGCAATTGGCAATTAGCAGTTAGCAATTAGCTCTGTTGAAGCAGAGCCGACGTCTCATCCTTAAGGTTGCGCGTAGGTTTTGAGAAACTCTATAAGCTCTTAGAAAGCTCATCCCGAGGCCTGTTCAGCGGTTACTAATTGCGAGTTGCTAATTGCTAGTTGCTGAACTTCGAGCTAACTGCCAATTGCTAATTGCCAATTGCTCTCCGTGACACCATGCACACCTTCCTTCAGGACATCCGTTTCGGCCTTCGTACTCTGGGCAAGGCGCCGGGCTTTACCATCATTGCGGTTCTCACGCTGGCTCTCGGCATCGGCGCGAACACCGCCATCTTCAGCATCGTGAACGCGGTACTGCTCAAGCCCCTGCCGTTTCCCGAGCCTGACCGCCTCTTGTACGTCAACTCAAACTATTCCAATCTGAAGGACGTGAGTCGTCCATTCGCCATCTCTTATCCTGATTTCTTCGATTGGCGCAGCACGACAAAATCATTCAGCGGAATGGCGGCCTATCATGGCGATAGCTTCACCCTCACCGGTCTCCCGCAACCGCTGCACATAAACGGTGCAACTGTTACCGGCGGCTTCTTCACCACCGTCGGCCAGCAGCCTTTTCTGGGACGTGACTTCACTCGCGAAGAAGAAAAGCCGGGCACGCGTGTGGTGGTTCTGAGCCATCAATTGTGGGAATCGGTATTTCACGGCGACCGCGGGATCATCGGCCATGCCATCTCCATGGATAAGCAAAGTTATACCGTGATCGGTGTGATGCCGGCCGGTTATGTTTTTCCCATGGAAGGCGATGCGCCGAAGCTCTGGCGCACTTCCGCGACTGACGCGGAAACGACAGATCCCAAAGATCCGCCCATGACCGGCGAGCGCGGCGCTCACTTTTTGCAAGGTGTAGCGCGGCTGAAACCGGGTGTAACCATTGAGAGCGCGCGCGAGGAGTTGAACCTGATCACGCGCAATCTCGCCAGGCAATATCCTGACGACAACAAACATTTTCCTGCCGCCACAGTTATCCAGGAACTCGAGCACCTCGTCGGCAACAATCGCACCCAGCTCATGATTCTGCTCGTCTCGGTTGCAGTGGTTCTTTTCATCGCCTGCCTGAACGTCGCCAATCTTCTGCTGGTGCGGGCCAGCAAGCGCAACCGCGAAATTGCGGTGCGCGCCGCTTTGGGCGCTCGCCGTATCCGTGTTGTCCGCCAGATGCTCACAGAAAGCATGGTTCTCGGGCTCGTTGGCGCGCTGCTCGCCATTCCGTTGGCGTTCTGGGCGGTCAGGATGTTCATCAGCCTCAACTCGGCTCACATGCGGCGCATCGAGAGCGCCGGCATTGACGGCACAGTGCTCGCTTTTACGGCCGGAATCGCGCTGCTCACCAGCATCATCTTTGGCCTGGTTCCAGCGTTGCGCGCGTCAAGCCCGAATCTCACTGAGTTCATGAAAGAAGGGCGGGGAACTACCTCGGGCGCATCTCACCAGCGGCTGCGCGGCGTGCTCGTTGTGGCGGAAACCACGCTCGGCCTGGCGCTGCTCGTGGTCGCCGGACTGCTGTTGCGCAGCTTCCACCGAATTCTCTCCGTGGATCCCGGAATGAACGCGCATAACGTGCTCACGCTCACCTTCGACCTGCCGGAGAAAAAGTACAACGAGCAGCAGCAGATTGAGTTCTACACCCAGCTTCAGCACCGTTTAGAAAACGTACCCGGAGTGAGTTCGGTGGGAGCCGTCACACCGCTTCCTCTCAGCGGAAGTAATGCGATCATCACCTTTACCATTGAAGGCCGCCCGGTACCGAGATCTGACGAACCCTCGGCTGACATTAAGATCAGCACGCCAAATTATTTTCATACGCTCAATATTCCTCTGCTCAGCGGACGCGATTTCACTGAGCGGGACGACGAGAAAGCTCCTGGAGTCGTCATTGTGAACCAGGCCTTCGCGGAGAAGTTCTTCCCCAATGAAAATGTGCTGGGCAAGCACATTACTCCTGGCGCTACCAATCATGGCAAGCCGCAGCCGCGCGAAATTATCGGCGTGGTCGGAAACGTGAAGAGCCGCCGGCTCGATGTGGAAGACCGCCCCGAATATTACATTCCCGATACTCAGTTGAACTTCGGTGCTATGACGTTCTGCCTGCGCACCAGCGTCGAGCCGCACAGCATTGCTTCAGCGGTTCGCAATGCGGTGTCGTCCATGGATCCCGACTTGCCCATCTACGACATCAAGACTATGGACGAATACCTTGCCGCCACGCTGGTCACACCGCGCTTTCAGGCCATGCTGCTTGAAGCCTTTGCCGGACTTGCGCTGCTGCTCACGGCCATCGGCCTCTATGGCGTCGTTTCCTATGCGGTGGCGCAGCGCACGCATGAGATCGGCGTGCGCATTACCCTGGGCGCAAGCCGCGGAAAAGTTGTCGCCATGGTCCTCAAGTCCGGCCTTCAGCTCACGGCAATCGGCGTGGCTGCCGGCGTTGTGCTGGCTTTAATCGCCGGCCGCTTCCTCTCATCGCTCAGCAGCGTGCTGTTTGGCGTTAAGCCCACAGACGTTTTCACCTTCGGCGTGGTCGTAGTGGTCATGGCTCTGGTATCGCTTCTGGCCTGCTACATCCCAGCCTGGCGCGCCTCGAAAGTGGATCCCATGATTGCTCTACGATACGAGTAGGTTTAGCGATCTTGCCGTATTAGCTCACTCGTGCGATGTGTTTGAAGGAACATATTTCGCATTAAACTCCGCCTGTTCCGGAGATAGCTGGACCGGAGCGCGCAGCACCATCTCAATGTTTGTTCCTTGGTTCAGGCGAATTTCATCTCCCCGGTTGAGCAGGACGCTTCCCAGACCAAATCCGGCGCCCAAGCCAGCGCCCACGAACTTGCCGACGCCGAATCTTGTGGCCGAGCCAATGACTCCGCCAATCAGCGCGCCCGCCACGGTCGGCTTGATTACCGCTTCGAACTGGTCCACGGGCTTCAGCTTGCCGTCTTTTCCTTGCGCCCGCAGCTCGCCCGATCCTGGAATGCTGTGCAATGCGCCGTCAATGCTCACGACGGAGTTGTTGGGAAAAATCATCGTTTTGAATTGGAAACTGAATTCTGAAACGCGCTGAAAATGTCCGGGGCGCTTGTTGGCTGTAACCATGCCTTGTACCAGCGTGTGCGCCGGGATCACCACCTTGTTTTCCTGCACCACTGGATAGAGCGTCTCTAGATAGATCGCTGACCCCTGCGTACCCGAAGTCGAGTTCAATGGGCTCTTGAGCGCCATCATCACATGAGTACCGGCAGGCACGGTTACTGGCTGACCGGCCGAAGGGGAGTGAGTCGGCGATACCGGGGCGGATGAACTGGGCGATGCAGTAGCCGAAGGGAAGTTAGTCGGTTCCGCCGTGGTTTGCGGTTTCTGCGGCGCATTGTCGAATAACGGCAGCGCCTGGCTCCAGGAAAATGCGGGTGAAACACTCGCAACCAGCACGATAAGAAGGATCTTGGGTTTCAAACTCATAGTTCGTTCCTCGCCTGCTGAAGCTAATCGCCTGCCTGAAAGCCCTCAAGCGACGAGCCACGGCAAACCGCCCATGCCGCTGAATGTCGTGCGGTATGATTGCGCGTACGAATCGCATGGCTGCCGAGACCCCATCTACGGCCCCCAAAGACAGGCTTGATTCCTGGAAGGAAATCGCCTCGTATCTAAAGCGTGATGTGCGCACCGTGCAGCGTTGGGAGAAGCGCGAAGGCCTGCCTGTTCATCGTCATCAGCATGAAAAACTCGGTTCCGTCTACGCCTTCTCCAGCGAACTTGCCCGATGGTTTGAAAATCGCCGACATTCTCTTCCGGCCCACCCGGCGGAGAAGATCAAGCTGGCCATCCTGCCGTTTCGCGATCTCACCAGTGACGACCAATACTTCAGCGAAGGTCTGACCGAGGAGATGATTACTGAAGCCACGCGTCTCCAATCCGCGGGGTTGAGCGTTCTCGCGGGCCACACTGCCGCGGAGTACGACGAGAGCACCGCCTCGCTGGCCCAGATGAAAACACGGCTCGGTGTGGATTATGTCTTGCAAGGCAGGGTCCGGCGCGCCGGCACTCGCGTGCGCATCACCGCCCAGCTCAGCGAGATTCAAGACCACACGCAACTCTGGGCCAATACTTACGAACGCGATCTGCAAGACCTGCTGGGAGTGCAGGCGGAAATCGCGCAAGCCATCGCCCACGAGATCGGGCTGGCGCTCAACCTGAAAGAGACAGACCGCCTCCGCGATTTGCAACACGGCAAAACTCGCGTCGAGCCCGCCGCTTACGACGCATATCTCAAAGGCCGCTACTATCTGCACCAGATGTCGCCCACGGCAATCGAGAAGAGCGTCGAGGAATTTGAACGTGCTGTTCAGTTAGACGCAACCCACGCGCCTTCTCATGCCGCGCTAGCCAGCGCTAATGCACTGCTGGCGATTGCGCCGTTCGACCTCAAGCCTCCGCGCGAAGCCATGCCGCGCGCGGAAGCCGCTGCGCGCAAAGCGTTGGAACTCGATCCCTCGCTCGCAGAAGCGCACACCGCGCTCGCGCTGGTCCAGCACCACTATCACTGGAACTGGAGCCAAGCGGAAGCCGAGTACCGGCGCTCGCTTGAACTGAATCCCAGCCACGCTGCCACGCACCTGTGGTATTCGTGGCTGCTGCTGGCTTCGCGTCGGCAGGCCGAAGCGCTGGCGGAAATTGATCGTACCTTGCAGATCGTCCAGGAAACCGACCCTCGACGGCTGGTTGCCGTGCATGCCACGCGCGCACAGGCTTACTACTTTGGTCGTGACTTCGAGCGCGCACTTACCGAAGGCGAAAAAGGACTGCAACTTGACTCCAGCCATTTCATGCTGCGCTACATTCTTGGCCGCTGCTGCATGCGTCTGGCTCAACCCGAGAAGGCCATCATGCACTTCAAGGCCGCCAGTTCCACTCCGGGCGAGGTCCCGCTGGTTGATGCCGCACTCGGGCTTGCCTACGCCGTGACCGGCGACAAAGAGCAGACAACAAAAATCTCTGACGCGCTCCGTCATACAATCGCCACGCGATACATTCCCCCAACATATTTCGCCATGCTGTACGCCGGACTGGGCGATCGCACCCGCGCGCTCATGTGGCTGGAGAAAGCTCTGGCCGAACGTGCCGACGGCCTCACCTGGCTTGCCGTCGAGCCCATGCTCGACGACATGCGCGACGATCCCCGATTTCAGGAACTGCTGCGCAAAATCGGCTTACCTGCATAACGTCAGCCTCTCCGCTGCCGCGCCACTTCGTACATCACAATAGCGCCAGCCACCGAGACGTTCAGGGAGGGCACTTTTCCGGCCATGGGAATTGAGACCAGAAAATCACATTTCTTCCTGATCTGCTCGTGCAGCCCGTGGCCTTCCGCGCCCAGCACCACCGCGCAATCCATCTTGTAATCAATCCGGTCGTAATGCTTCTCGCCGCGTTCGTCCAGCCCAACAATCCAGATGTTGCGCGCCTTCAAATCGTCCAGGGTGCGGCTGATGTTCGTCACTTTGGCGATGGGCAGATACTCCGAAGCGCCTGCCGAGGCCTTCACCACCGTCGCCGTCACGCCCACGGCGCGCCGCTCAGGAATGACGATGCCGTCTGCGCCGGCGCCTTCCGCAGTGCGGATGATCGCGCCCAGGTTGTGCGGATCTTCCACGCCATCCAGCACGACAATAAACGCATGCTGCCCGCGCCGACGCTCCACTAGATCGTCCACGCCTCCGTACTGTTTCTCCGCCGTGACAGCCACAACTCCCTGATGGCCGGCGGATTTCGCCAGGCGCGTAAGCTGATCACGCGGAATCGTTCTCACCGCGACTCCCACAACTCGGCAAAGTTCTACGATGTGCTGAATGCGCTTGTCGCCGCGCCCGGGCGCCACGCCAACGTACTCAAATCCACGCCCGCGGGCCGCCAGCGCCTCTTCCACAGCATGAATGCCGAAGATGACTTGCATGCGCTTTTACAATACATCGTTGACGCCGCTCATGCCCGCCCGCAAACCCAAATCGCCGCCCGTTGTCCTCTCCATCGCCGGCTATGATCCTTCTTCCGGCGCGGGCATCACCGCCGATCTCAAAACCATCGCCGCGCACCGTTGTTACGGAATTTCCTGCATTACCGCGTTGACGGTGCAGTCCACGCGCGGTGTCCGACGCGTACAGCCGGTCGCGGCTCCAACAATCGCAGAGACGCTGCAAGAACTGGCCCGTGATTTCAAGGTTGCGGCCATCAAGATCGGCATGCTCGGTTCGCTGGAAGCGGCGCGCGCAGTCAGTGCATTTGTTGAGCGCAACAGGAAAGTGCCCGTCGTGCTCGATCCGGTCATCCGCTCCTCTTCCGGAGCTGCGCTGGTCTCACCGCGCGGATTGAACTTCATGCGCAACATAGTCCCGCTGGCGACGGTGATTACGCCGAATCTGGACGAAGCTGCCGCGCTTGCCGGGTTCCCGGTACGTACGCGCGAAGACATGCAGCAAGCGGCTGACGCATTGCGCGCGATGGGCGCCCGAGCCGTCATCATCACTGGCGGACATCTCAATCCGCCGCTCGACCTGCTCGCTCTGGAAAAGCGCAGCGTATGGCTTCACGGCAAGCACATCAAAACGCGTTCCACTCACGGAACCGGATGCGCCTTCTCAACTGCGCTGGCTTGCAATCTCGCGCTCGGCAGAAGCATGGAAGCAGCTGCGCGCGCGGCCAAAAGCTTTGTGGAGCATGCACTCAAAACCGCGCCGAAAGTAGGGAAGGGAAACGGACCAGTGATCTGAGGAGCAATTAGCAATTAGCTCAGAGAGTGGGCGTAGTTCCTGCAACGTTGCCCAGAGGCAGAAAAGAGTTTGTGTTCCGCTTTAGCTGTGCTAATTGCTAATTGCCATTTGCTAATTGCTGCCCTCCGGCGGCCTTCGCTTCAACTCCGGCGGTTTCTGCGGCTGGTCCGATTGCGGCGCTGCCTGCTCTTCCTGCTGGTCCTGCTGCTGGGGCGGATTCACCTGAGGCGTAGTGCTTGACTGTGGCTTGCCTCTATCAATCACGACTCGATTATCACGCGTGTGCAGCGCCGGCGCTTGGCCGCTCCGCCGACGCTCTTCCGCTACCGACGCCATGTTCGCTTCCACCAGCGCGGTGCTCTGTCCTGCCACTTGGCCTACTTGGCGTCCTTCCACTTCAGGACGGGTTGAGACCGCCACACGCGCATTTGAGCGCCGCGCTCCCTCGGCCTGCTCATAGTACGACTGCGCCGTCTCTTTATCGCCTTCAAGCTCTGAGAGGAATCCCATGTTGTTAATGGTGAACGCATTCCTCGGATCGAGCTTGTAAGCTCTCTCAAAATCGTCGCGCGCTGTCTTGTGATCATTGCGATTCATCGCCGAAACGCCGCGCAAGTTGAGCCGCGCCACCTGATCTTGCACGCTGCTCGCTCGTGCCGCTTCTTTGCGTGCCTTTTCCGCGTTCTCGGCCGCTACTTCGCTGATCGGACGCCCTCGCCATTCCTTGTTATAGGTCACCACAACCGGCTCGCGCGACCTTGTCCCCGCCGACTGCGTGTACGAGCGGATGGCATCTTCCAACTCGCCTTCTTTCTCCTTGGCGAATCCCATATTGTTCAGCGTGAACGGATTGTTCGGCTCGATCTTCAGCGCCTCTTGCAGCATCAAGTCGGCTTCCGGCGCGCGGTCCTGATTCAGCAGGCGAAGCGCCTCGCTGTTCAATTCGTTCACCTTCATCGCGCCTTCCGCCGTGTTGCCGGCAATCTTGGCTACGGTCTTGCCTTCAAGCGCGGGCTCTGTCGACCTGTCCA
>DATEGH010000084.1:0-8031 GCA_035280185.1 Terriglobales bacterium | reverse complement strand
CGAGCGCTTACGCGACTTGCTGAAGACTCTGGAAGAAAAGGAACGCGTCGCCGGTCTGCTTTCTGCATACCTCGACACGCGCCAGGAAGCCGTCCGCGTAGTCATCGGGTTGGAGGAGGCGGTACCGGAGATGCGCAACTTTGTTTTGATCGGCGCGCCTGCCCGGGTCGGCGGCGAGATGCGGGGATCGCTCGCCGTGATTGGCCCGACGCGCATGGACTATCAGCACACGATTACGGCAGTCTCTTATATCGCGCAGCTTTTCGACAAGCTGCTGAATGAGAATGCGTGAAAATTCCTAATAAAAGACCAGGTTCCGTAGAGATGAGCAAGGGTAATGGACAAGTAGAACAGCAGAACGAGATGCTGGAACACGAACTGCCGGAAGCTGATCCGAGCGACGGCTTTGAGGAAAAGACGGCAACGGCGGAAGCGCCGTCCAAGCGGGAGTCCGCCGGACCCGCGGAATTGGAAAAGCTGCGCTCCGAGCGCGACAACCTCCTCGACCGTCTGGCGCGACTTCAGGCTGAGTTTGATAATTACCGCAAGCGCGCGGCTCGCGAGAACGCAGAATTTCGCGACTACGCTGTTGCTGACGCCGCCAGGAACTTGCTTCCGGTAATCGACAACTTCGCTCTCGCCCTCAAGCACACCTCCGGCGGCCCCGAAGATTTTCGCAAAGGCGTGGAACTGATTCATAAGCAGCTCCAAGACGTGTTGCAGCGACTCAAAGTAGAGCGTATTCCCGCGCACGGCGAGCCGTTCGATCCCAGGGTTCACGAGGCCATTGAGATGGTTGAGAGCAAGGAAGTTCCGGACAATCATGTTCTGGAGGAGCTGCAGCCGGGATATCGCATTAAAGACAGGTTGCTCCGGCCGGCCATGGTCCGCGTGGCTAAGAACCATTAAGTTTGCATTCTGAGATCTGGCCGGCTTAAGCCGGTGGCGAGAGTCGTGCGCTCGGGGAACATTTGAAGCGGGCGCAGCAGACGGCTCATCCATTTCTTAACATCATTTTCTTTATGAGGAACTTTGGCGACACAGGCAAAACGCGATTATTACGAGGTGCTGAGCGTTAGCCGCACGGCGACGGAACAGGAAATCAAGAGCGCTTACCGTAAGCTGGCCATGCAATACCATCCCGACCGCAATCCCGGCAATGCTGAGGCGGAAGAGAAATTCAAGGAATGCACTGAGGCTTACGGAGTTTTGATTGACACCGAGAAGCGCCAGCGCTATGACCAGTTCGGCCATGCCGGCGTGAATGGCGGCAGCGGATTCAGCGGCTTCGATCCCTCGAATTTCCAGGATTTCAGCGATATCTTTGGCGATATTTTCAGCGATTTCTTCGGTGTGAACATCGGCGGGCGCGCAGGGGGCGGCCGTTCGCGCGCGCAACGTGGAAGTGATGCTCGGGCCGACCTTAACCTGACCTTTGAGGAAGCGGCAGCCGGAAAGAAGACTAGCGTAAAGGTCCGCAGCTACCAGGTTTGCGATACGTGCAGGGGTAGCGGCGCGGCAGCCGGAAAAGGACCTTCAGTGTGCAGCACCTGCGGCGGGCGCGGGCAGGTCCGCTATCAGCAGGGCTTTTTCTCTATCGCCCGGACCTGTCCTGCATGCCAGGGAATGGGCCGTGTCATCAACGATCCTTGCACGAGATGCAAAGGCGAGTCCCGCGTTATGCGCGAGCGCACGGTGGACGTTACAGTGCCGCCGGGAGTGGAGGACGGCACACGCATTCGTTATCAGGAACAGGGCGACGCCGGCATGAACGGGGCTCCCGCGGGTGACCTCTACATTGTCCTGCATGTGAAACCGCATCCCTTTTTCGAGCGTGACGGCAAAGACCTGTACTGCTCCGTTCCTATTTCATTTCCGCAAGCGGCACTGGGCACGGAGATCATGATTCCCACACTCGATGGCGAGCACAAGCTTAAAATTCCTGAAGGGACCCAGAGCGGCAGTACGTTCCGGATTCGGGGAAAAGGCCTGGCGGCGCTCCAGGGCTCGGGCAAGGGCGATCTCTTTGTCCGAGTGCGCGTGCAGACGCCCGCCAAGCTGACCAAACATCAGCGCGAACTGCTGGAAGAACTGAGCAGCAGCTTCCAGTTTGAAAACAAGCCGGAGCCGCGCAGCCTGTTTGAAAAAGTAAAGGACATTTTTGGGTAAGTACTACATCTGGTTTGTAGTCATCGTGGCGGGGCTCGCGGGCATCATCCGCGTGCTGCTGCCGCGCCGGTTCGCCGAACTGCAACTCCAGAACCTTGGCCAGGCTGCTTCCATCTCTCGCGCCAAAATAAAAGCGGTGCTGTTTCTCGTTGTGGGTCTAATTTTTGGCGCTCTTTATTTCTTTCCCTGGGGACGCCAGTCGTGGGTGGTAATCGGAACAATATTTACTCTGCTGAGCGCGGCTGAAGTTTATTTTCAGGCCAGATTCCATACTCTGGAAGCGCTGATCTTTCAGAGCCGGCTGCTTGGGATTCTCTATCTCGGCCTTGCCGCCGGGTCCTACGTGATGCTTGGCCGTGTATGACGCGCCGCCGCTGGATTGCCGATCGCGTGGAAGGCGATCATGCCTATCTGCTCGGCCAGAATGCCACTCATCTTTTTCGCGTGTTGCGCGCACAACCCGGACAACAGTTTGATGTAGTAGCTAACGGCCTGCTGCGCCTCGGCACCATCATGCACGCTACGTCCGACCAAGTGGAGTTTCACCTTGGAGAAGAGGTCGTCAGCCAAAGCGTTCCTGAAATCAGTGTCTATCTCGCGGTGTTCAAGTTTGATCGCATGGAATGGGCGCTGGAGAAATTAACCGAATTAGGCGTTGCCAGAATTCAACCTGTGATTGCGGGGCGTACCGCCGCTCATCTGGTGGCCGCAGCCGATCGCCGCGTAGAACGGTGGCGGAAGATTACCCGCGAAGCGGCGCAACAAGCACGAAGGCTGGAGCCGCCGCGCACTGAAACTCCGCTGGCGTTCAAACACGCGATTTCAAATTGTGACGACCAGAGCCGGATTGTGCTTTCAGAGCTGGAAGAGACCGCGCATCTCAAAACCGTTTTGAGCGCGCTCAAACCTCCGCTCGCGCTGGCATTGGGGCCGGAAGGTGGTTGGACGGAAGAGGAAGCAGACTCCTTTCATTCTGCGGGATGGAAATCAGCGTCGCTTGGGCCGACGATTCTGCGCGCGGAAACCGCTGCCATCGCGGCAGTCGCGGTTGCGCTCGCTGAGATGACTGTTTTCTGAGCGCATAATGGCTTGATCCCTGGAACTTGCTGTGCCGGAACTGCCCGACATCACGGTTTACGTCGAAGCACTGGAGCAACGTGTTCTCGGCCATATTCTGGAACGGGCGCTGATTGCTGGCCCATCGCTCTTGCGGACGGCCGTCCCGCCCATCGAGTCCATCAACGGCAACACGGTGACTGCACTCCATCGCCTGGGAAAACGAATTGCGATGCGCTTCAGCAGGCCAGGTGCGGAACCGGGCCAAGACGATCCCTGGCTGGTGTTTCATCTGATGATCGCGGGACGGTTGCGCTGGAGCGAGCGCAGAAAAATTCCCGATGGTCGCCGCACGCTGGCGGCTTTTGATTTCGACTCCGGCCAGCTCACGCTCACCGAGGCAGGTACGCGGAAACGCGCCTCTCTCCATTTGGTAATGGGCGACGATGCGCTTGCCGGTCTTGATCCGGGCGGAGTTGATGTTCTTGCGGCCACGCCGGAGCAGTTCAGCGCTATTCTGACCGCGGAGAACCACACCTTAAAACGCGCGCTTACCGATCCGCATTCCTTTAGCGGAATCGGCAATGCCTATTCTGATGAAATTCTGCTTGCTGCGCAGCTCTCTCCGGTTGCGCTAACACAGCGATTGTCTGAAGACGAAATCAGCCGGCTGTTTGAAGCCACGCGCCAAACTCTCTCCGGGTGGACGGATCGACTGCGAGAGAAGGCCGGCGGAAAATTCCCGGAGAAAGTTACTGCTTTCCACGAAGAGATGGCCGTGCACGGGCGCTATGGCAAACCCTGCCCGCGCTGCGGCACCAAGGTGCAACGCATCCGCTACGCCGACAATGAGACCAACTATTGTCCCAAGTGCCAGACCAATGGAAAGCTGCTGGCCGACCGCTCGCTGAGCCGGCTGTTACGACAAGACTGGCCGCGGTCGCTGGAAGAAATGGAAGAACGGCGGCGCGCCGGTCCAAACGGCGCTGGGCAAATGTGATGTCTTTTGCAGCTATTTGCGGGCGAAACCGAACCGCTCTCCCACCACCGCTGTGATCTTCTTGTGCACGCGGCCGATTGCTTCCCTGGCTTCGATCTTGACAACGCGCTCCGGCTCGCGCTCCGCCAGCACCAGATAGGCGTCGAGAACGCGCTGGTGAAATTGGCGGTTCTCCTTCTCGAAACGGTTCTCGTCTTTTTCAGACTGCTTCGATTCCTCGGCGTTTCTTCTGCGCGCGCGATTCAGGCTGTGCGAGAGATCCGTGAGCATCAGAATGGTCAAATCGGGCTTCAGGTCGCGGCAGAGCGTCTTCTGGAGTTGGTGCACAATCTCGCTGCCCAACTGCCGCCCGCCGCCCTGGTAGGCTTCGCTCGAATCGGTGAAGCGATCGCAGAGCACCCATTCGCCACGCTCAAGAGCCGGCAAAATCTTTTCGTCAATGTGCTGCGCGCGGTCGGCAAACATCAGCGCCAGCTCCGCCATGGGCGAGAGGCCTTCGGTACGCGAGCTCAGCAGCAGGCTCCGCATGCTCTGGCCCATCTTGGTGCCGCCAGGCTCGCGCGTGGTCACCACGGTGATGCGGTGCTCGCGCAGCCAGCCTGCGAGCTTTTCCATCTGCGTTGATTTGCCCACGCCGTCGAGGCCTTCAAAAGTTATGAACTTTCCCGCGCGTGCAGTCACGGTAGAGATTTAACCATAAGCCTTGACTTGCTTACGACCAGATCTCCGTACGCCGAGCCGGCGGCGACCACCTGGCGGCCAGCGCCGCAATCTTCCCGGCTTCATCCAAGCCACCATTGATCAGTTAGGTCAATCGCGTGGGATCACCCCGGCTAACTCCTTTAGATCTTGGGATCAGGAGGGGGCAGGGCCTAAGCTTCTTCCCGCCTTTGCGACCTTTGCGGCAAACGGGGTTTCGGGTTCAGATCACGCGATGGACGGGGGAGTCCCCTCCCCTCCATCCCATCAAACAAAGGACTTAGCTCGCGTCATCCCAGGGTGATCCCGCATGGCGGACAGCCGGCTGTCATGGTTAATCTTGCACTTGTCGGAGACCCTAAGACGATACGTTAGGTTCTCCCACAGCAGCCTTAGCTAAGGGCGAATTGCTAAGTGCTAATGGCTTCTTTTTCAATTTTCAAATATCTTATCTTCCCCGTCCTGAGACGGCTTTACATCAACGATATTCTGCCAGAGTTCCTGCTGCGAAGCAATTGCGAAATAGGCCACTGTTCCCGTGGAAAGAAGTACATTGTCCTTTTTTCTAAAGGCGATTGCTGCCTTGCTCGCTTGCCCAAAGTCCCTTCCGCTCTGGCTCTATTTTCTCCTGAGCGTCAGCTATAATACGCCGCACTTCCGGAATGAGACCTGCCCTCAGGAGGAGATATGCAAATCAGTAAGATAGTGATCTGCCTATTGTTTTTTGCTGGTTCAGCCGGCTGCATTGCTCAGGCCCAGGCTAAGAAGCCTGCTCGAAAAGCGCCACCGACGGCGGCAGATTTCAACCAGATCATTCAGGCAAACGCGAACCAGATGCTGCAGGACGGAAGAAAAATCTTCCGGTATGACACCTTCGGCTCCGAGGCTTTCTGGGGCGATGCGCTGAAGCTGCACGAGGCGATTGCGGGCGAAAAGAATGGCGGAGTCGGTCCGGGCGTAAGTCCCAAGACTGCGCTGAGTGTGGGACTCAAGGTAGATGCGGACGCGATCCCCGCGCCCCTGGCGGCCAAGATCAAGGCCGGCCAAGTCAACCTTGATGATCCTGCTACCACGCTAGCTCTCCTGAAGCTCAATGCGGTAGTCGGAGTAACCGGGTTCTTTGATCAGCAAGGCAAGCTCAAGTCAATGGGGATCCAGTGTGCCTTCTGCCACTCCACCGTCAATGATTCTTTTGCTCCGGGCATTGGCCAGCGGCTCGACGGCTGGGCCAACCGTGACCTCAATGTAGGGGCTATTGTCTCTCTTGCGCCCAATCTTCAACCAGTAGCTGATCTGCTCAAAGTGGATGTGCCGACAGTCAAGAAAGTCCTTGCGAGTTGGGGCCCCGGCCGTTTTGACGCCGAACTCGATAAGGACGGAAAGGCCTTTCGTCCCGACGGCAAACAAGCAGGCACCTTGATCCCGCCGGCGTTTGGCTTGGCCGGAGTAAATCTGCACACATGGACCGGCTTCGGTTCCGTGCCTTATTGGAACGCTTACGTGGGCGCGACTGAGATGCATGGCTCAGGAACTTTCTTCGATGCTCGTCTTGCCGAGAAGTCCCAGTACCCTGTTTCCGCCCGGAGTGGCGATTGGAATATGCGCGGTTCACCGGACCGGCTCACCGGGAAATTGCCTGCCCTCCACTTCTACCAACTGGCGATCCCTGCGCCCAAGCCGCCGGCGGGAAGCTACGATTCAGCCGCAGCTCTCGCCGGAAAAGCCGTCTTCAACGGCAAGGCTAAGTGCGCCACTTGTCATGTGCCGCCGCTATTTACTGAACCCGGCAACAACCTTCACACTCCGGAGGAGGTAGGCGTGGATTCTTTTCAGGCGGACCGGTCACCTACGCACATGTACCGCACAGCGCCGCTCGCGGGACTCTGGAGTCATCAGAAGGGCGGCTTTTATCACGACGGGCGTTTTGCCACTCTCGATGATGTCCTTCAGCATTACGACTCTGTTTTCAAATTGGGATTGACGGAACAGGAGAAGAAGGAGTTGCTCGAGTATTTGAAGTCCTTATAGTTGAATTTAGAGATGCCCGCGTGAAATGCGCGGGCATCGAAGATAGAGTTCTACTTGCGTGTGCACGGTACTAGAGCGTGTTTCAAAAACAGTTTCGTATCAGGGCACGAGCTTTAGTCGTGCCGCCCAGAGCTTGCAAAACATGGGCTTTAGCCCTGCGAGCTGCGGCCTTTGGAGGCGAAACGCATTTTTGAAACACGCTCTACACTGAGGATTGTATGAGACTAGGCGACGACATTGACGATCATTGCTCGCGTTGCAAGCGTACGACCGACCATTCGGTGGTTTCGATGAACGGCGAGGATGTGCTGAAGACCCGCTGCCGCACCTGCGGCAGCGAACACAAGTATCGCCAGAACAAGAGCCGGAGCAAAGAGATGACGGCAAAAGAGGCATTCGATACTCTTATGGCCAGCGTCACCGGCGGTTCCGAGGCGCCCAAGGCATCAAAGCGCAAGAAGCAGTAGGAGCTGTCGCTCGCACGATGCGTATCGTCTTGTGATGTATATCTCTCCAGCCTCTCTTGCGTTCCTCGGCGCGGTTCTTTAATCTGGTTCGCTCACCATGGAGGCCAGCCCGAGCCTATGATCACTGCACGACGGATTCTTCCCATCGTTCTTTGCCTGCTCGCACTCACATCTTTTGCCCAAAAACGTAAAGCGGCGCCAAAAGCCGCGGCTCCGGCCGCGCCCAGTCAGCCGGTGAAGCTGATGGTGGACGCCACGCATGCGCCGGAAAAGATTCTGCATGCCGAGTTGCAGATTCCCGTTCAGCCCGGCGAACTCACGCTGGTTTACCCCAAGTGGATTCCCGGCGAGCACGGTCCGACCGGCCCCATCACCGATCTCACCGGAGTTGAATTTTTCGCGGCAGGCCAGCGGCTCACGTGGCGCCGCGATTTGGTGAACATGAACGCTTTTCACCTCACCATTCCCGCAGGTGTGCAGACGCTGGAAGCTAAGCTCGATCTTGTGATGCCTGCGCCGCCGGAAGGATTTTCCTCGGGCGCCTCTGCCACAACTCAATTATTAGTGTTGAGCTGGAACCAGGTGGTTCTTACGCCGGAAGTGAAGAACAGC
>DATEGH010000083.1:0-21124 GCA_035280185.1 Terriglobales bacterium | reverse complement strand
AGCGTAAGCGCAGTCATTTCCCACTTCGGACGGGTCTCCGGTTTGTAAAGATTGACAAAGTAGGTTCCCGCCCTGGAGCCGTCCGCCGCACCGGGACGGTAATACGCGGCCGTCGTGTCCGGAGCAGCCACAGCGGGAATCGCCTCAACTCCGTAAGGCTCGCGAGGCAGCGTGCGGAAGACCTTCACCAGGTTCGGGTCAACCGTCTTGGCCAGGGCTTTGTACGCCTCAAACAGTTCGTCGGGCGTCTTGTAAAAGAACCGGGGATCAGTGCGCAGGAAGTTGAAGAACTCTTCGCGTGTGCCTTTGAAACCGGTCTGCTCGCGGATCTTCTCCATCTCGGCGCGAATCCGCGCCACCTCTTTCAAACCGATCTCATGCACCTGCTCGGGGGTGAGATTTGTGGTGGTGTAGCGGCGCACTTCATAGGCGTAGAGTTCGTCGCCGTGCGGCACCTGCCAGACGCCCACCTGATCGAAGCAAGCCGGCAGATATTCCTTCACGAAGAAGTCCTTGAACTTGCGGTAAGCCGGAACCACCTGCTGCTCAATGGCCTGCCTGGCTTCAGTGCTCAGACGCTGCTGGTCTGCCGCGGAAATCTCGCGCGAGAAGTGCTGAAAGGGCTTGTAGAAGCCGCTCTGGGTTGGATCGGAAACGATCTGCTTATCAATCTGCGCCGGCAACCGTTCCATGATCACTTTGGGATGGACCATCCGGTCCTTGATTCCCTCCTGCATCAGCGCGATGGTCTGGTCCATGAGCGTGGGGAAGCTGCGCAGGCGCGCAATCCAGTCTTCGTAGTCTTTCAATGTTTGAAAGCGAAGCGAGTCGGCGAGCTCGTCCTGTGTCTGGATGCCGCCGCGCTGATTCAGTGGGACGAGGAAGCGGTGGAACTTATAGCCTTCCACCGACATCTCGTAGTCCTTCTTGAAGAGGTCGTAGTTGAGCTGATCGGCGGCGGAAAGCTGGCTACGATCAATTGATGCAACCTGATGGAGCACCTGTTGATCGTGCTGATTGCGCCGGGCATGCTCGGCCAGGCTCTCATCCGACCAGCGGTCGTTCCAGCGCCGGTCGCCGATTTCTGAAGCAAATTCCGGCGAATGCTCAAGGGTGTAATTCCACTCAGTGTCAAACAGTTGGTGCAGACGTTTGCCTGCGTTCTCCCCAGATGTTTGAGCGACAGCCACGATTGCGGAACTCAGTAGAAAAAAGACGACGCCCCAGCGCACATTTACCTCCCGGATCGAGAAGAGGACATTGTACCTGCTGAGCCCAGAACAATTTCTCTTGAACGGTTACCGGCGGAGCGCTCTGCTCAGTGGTGGATGAGCCACATGATCCAGCCGGCCGCGAACATGCCCACGATGAACACGGCAAAGCAGTAGGAGCCGTAGCGCAGCATCTCGCGTGAAGTATTGCGCTGGGTGATGCCGAAGACGATCGAGGAAAACAGAGCAAAGATCGCGGCAGCGGAGAAGTGAGAGAGTTGCAGGGCCAGAATCATTGTTTTTTCCCAATCGCGATGTGATAAGCGTCCACCACCGCCATCACGTTCAGCAGGCCCGCCACCACAATGTATTTTGTGCCGTAGTCAGCGGTCGCGACCGCGATGGAAGTGCTGCCCCAATCCAGAACACGCCCGAGGATATAAAGCGCGCCCGCGCCGAGATCGCCGATAAAACCTAGTATGTCCAGCAGATCGCCTGCGTTCGGCTTGTAAATCTTGCCGTCCATTGCCAGGCCGAAAACGAACATGGCCACAACTGAGATAAGCAGCAGCACGCCGCGAATCCAGCGCTTTTGAATCAGGTGTCCGGCGCCTGGGATCAGCCACGCCACCGCGGGCGCCACAACTGACATGGTTGTAATGGGCGCAGCGGCAGCGGGCGCGCCGGTTTGTGATGTTGCCTGGGTATTTGCCATTAAATAAGAACCAATTCGCTTTGGATTTTGCCGGTGACTTCGGCCGCGCCGTTATGAATCAAAACATTGACTTCGCTGCGCACGCCAAACTCAGGAAGATAAATTCCCGGCTCAATGGAAAAACAACTGTTTGGGATGATTTCGCGCTCGTCCTTCGTCTCAAGATTGTCCATGTTCGCGCCGTTCCCGTGGACCGTAACGCCGATGGAATGTCCGGTACGATGAACAAAATACTGGCCGTAGCCGGCGTTGGCGATGAACTCGCGCGTGGCCTGGTCCACTTCCCATCCGGCGATGCGCCGTTTTCCGGCGAAGGCTTCCTGCACCTTCTTTATGCCCGCATCGCGCGCTCCCGTCACTACGTTGAAAATCTCAATCTGCTTGTCGGTAGGTGAGCCGATCACGCCGGTCCACGTGATGTCGTAGTAGACGGTGTTTGGGGCATTCTTTCTCGCCCAAATGTCCAGCAGCACGAAGTCACCCGGCTTCATCGGCGCCGAACCTTGCGCTTTCGGCTCGTAATGCGGGTTGCCGCTGTTCGCGTTGACTGCCACAATGGGCAGGTCTTCAGCGATCAGATCTTCACGCCGAAAGGCTTCCGCCAGCCACTGCTGAATCTCATATTCGGTCACGCTGCCGTTACGCGCCCGCCGGCCGATTTCCTTGAACGCTTCGGGCACAATGGCGTCGATGGCATCGCGGGCGGCGTAGTGGCTCTGGATCTGCTCTTCCGTCCAGGCGGCTTCGAATCGGGCCACCAGATCGCCGGAACTGACAATGTCCTTGCCGAAGCTGCGCACCAGTTCCACAGTGCCCGCATCCACCAGGCCGATGTAGGGGATGGAATTGTTGGGCGAGTACTGCATGGCCACGGTACGGAACTTCACCAGCATCGCTTGCAGATTGTCCCAGAGCTCGCGCCAGGAGGAGTATTCGCGCTTGTTGCCGGGAAGCGAATCAAGATGCCCGGCTTCAATCCGATGCACCAGCTTCACCGGATCGCCTTCGCGCGGGATCACATAAAACCAGCGACGCGTGACCATCAGGTCTTCGGGCACGCCAAGCACTTTGTAGGAAATCGGATCGCGATGATGGTGGTCATAAAACAGCCAGGCGTCAATGTTGCGCTCGTGCAGGGCTGCTTGAATGGCTTTCAGGTCCATGGGCGTGAATAATCTATTAAACCATAGAGAGCGGGGCGGCGGTTGACCGGTAAACAAAGACTCACCGCAAAGGACGCAGAGAGAACGCAAAGCCGGAACCTTACCGCTGATGAAGGTTCAACGATCCGCGCACAAACAGTCCCAAGCCGCCATCTGACTTTGCCGCCTGGATGTCTTCTCCGTGCCCGCGCCGGCACTCACCAGCAGTTTTTCCAGTGCGTCCGCGGGTCGGACAGTACCAGCGCCTCAGCCTTCCGCGCATCGGCAAAAACCTGCGGCCACTCGGATTGCAAAAAAGCAAAGTTACTCATTGACTGCTTACGTTAAAGATCAACTTATTCCCTGTCATTCCGAGCGCCGCTCTTGCGCGAGGAAACTGCTCCGCCCGAACTCAAGGAACAGAAATAGCGCCCGGCCTCACACACGCCAGAATCTAGTCCTTCCCCACGTTCCTCTTCAGCCGAGGCCCTGCATCCGGTTCAAGTGCCCATCCTGGGTCTTCGCGCCATTCCATGCTCAAGTCAGCCCAGTCAGGATTCTTTGCCAGAATCAGCTTCAGCTTCTTCTCGCGCCGCCAGCCTTTCAGTTCTTTTTCGCGCGCAATCGCACTCAATACTTGCGAGTAGTCTTCGTAGTACACCAGCATGTCGAAGGTATACCGGGAGGTGAATCCCTCAATCAGCTTGTGCTGGTGCTGATACACGCGGTACACCAAATCGCTTGTGACGCCAATATAGGGCCGGCGCGATTTGTTCGACATGACATAAACAAAGTATCGTTTCATGACTTAGGCAGCGCCTCACTTGGTCCTTCACGCCCGCCGGAGCCGATTCCTCGCGCAAAACCGGCGCTCGGAATGACATTGCCTTTTGCTCCGTGCAAGTGCTTATTTTCTGCACCATTAGCGTATGAACGAATTCGGGGCCAGGGAACAGTGTACGTTTTCGCGGCGGCACCCTGCACCATTTCGCGGCGAGGTCCATGCAATCCGTCTCTTGACAGAGACGATAAATTGATGTACTCTGGATTAGTCTGCGACCGTGCGTTCAGTGGCAGATGCCCGGCTGCCCAGGCGGCAAGGGGAAATGAAGTTCTTTGACAATTTAGGCAACTAGCAGCCGGCAATTGGCAGTTAGCGAAACCTGGTCACTTGGCTGCGCATTACTATTGATCAAGCAGTAAAATATCCGCGCGGAAGGGATGGCATTTGCAATGCTTGAACTCGCTGGGCAATGGGGCTGGCACTCCGGGGTGCCTCGACGTAAGTGCTTTGTTTTCGGGGTGACCGGGTGGGGTTACCCCCATTGCGGCTAAGGTTTACCAAGAAAGCAAATAGCAGCTAGCAGATAGCAGTCAGCAGTCAGCCCTCAGCCAGAGCAAGAGAGCAACCCCCAGAACCTTTGAAACGCAGAGGAACGGAGGGACACAGAGGGGCGTAGAGAGCGAGGCCAAAAAACCAAGAACCTTACCGCGGATGAACGAGGATGAGCGCGGATCGGGAGATCGGGAGCCCAGAACCCTTTCACCGGCGGAGGGCGCAGAGGTCGCAGAATTCAGCCGCTAAGGACGCAAAAGGCACGAATCAGGACTGGCCAGCGCTAAAGCCCCGTCGCTCGGAAAAGCTGAGGCCGCAGTTCTAGGCCAGCGTCTCACTCGCGACGCCGACCAAGGCCGGAGCTGGGCTCTGACTCGTCGTCTTGTCGTTTCTGTGGCACAACACAATCGTTGGCGACATCAGCGAGGCCATGGCGGAGATGCGGAACTTCAGCAGCAGATAGGGGAAGTAGCCGTAGAACTCACAATCCCCAACCAGGTCCTTCATATCAGAATAGGTGAAGAAATATGTGTGATCCTCATTCTGGATGGTAGCCGTCTCGATTCCCAGCTTTTCAACGGCGCGAAATACCCAGAAATCCTTGTTGGGCGTTGTCATCAGAAGCATGCCTTCCGGCTTCAACACGCGCTTGAATTCCTGAATGGTGAAAGCCGGGTCGAGCAGGTGCTCGATGACCTCAGAGCACCAGAGCAGGTCAAATTCATTGTCGGGAAATGGCAGTCGCCCGTTGGCATCGACCACGAGCGCGCGAGGACAGCGCGGATCAATGTCACAGGAGACGACCTCGTATCCCTTCTTCTTGAGCTGTTCTGACCAGTAGCCGTCACGGCAGCCTACGTCTAAAGCCTTCCTGCCCTCTCCCGAATCGGCGAGGGCATAGGCGATCAGCTTGCCTTTGGTTGAATATCGGAGCTCGTATTGCCCGAAGTCGAGCGGCAGCTTCTTTAGAGTGCGAACGATGCGCCGTAACATGTCTCTCCCGGATTTAGCTGCGAACAAGCTAACACGAGTTGAGTTATCGCGGCGGATTAATCTTAATGTTGCGCTCCTGAAGGTACTGAGCGAAGGAAATCTGATCGGGAGCCAGCTTCTGGTTCACAAAGACCTGTTTGCCGCCATGTTCCGCCAAGAGCCAAACCGAGCCGGGAGAGAGAAGCGCAAGCCGTGAAAAGGCCTGCTGCTGCAATTCCGGCTGCACGAACAAAAACACTCGAGCCGACTGGTTCCAGAATGTGGGGAAGTCGCCATCTTTCAGAAAAATCTTTGGCGCGTCGGGATAGTGGGAGCCAAACTCCAGGTTGTCGTAGCGGCCGTTATAAAGGTAAACGCGGCGGTTGCAATAGAACGCGATGCTGGAGCCTGCGTCGAACTCTCCGTAGAGTGCGATCTGGTCCTGAGGCCGAAGATAGTTTTTGATCTGCAGCGCCAGGGTCTTCGACGAAAGCCGGGGCGAGAAAGTCCCCAAAGCCATATTGGCAAAGCACATGAAGCCGGCCATCACCATCGCCAGGCAGACGGTTGCGGGCAGGCTACGCCGCTTCAAACGAAGAACCCAGGCTATCGCGAATCCCACCCCAAAAACGAGAGCGGCCCCGAGCGCGGGAATGCGCAAATCGGCAAATGCTTGCGGAGTTAGGTCGAACAGGTGCCCCATCGACAGTCGGTAGAAGTCGTTCTCGTGCATCTTCAATAGGCTGGAGATATCGCCGGTGGAGTGCAGCTTCGAGGATTGCCACACCAGATATCCAAGGGCGCCGGCAATCAGCACTCCGATCCCAGCCAAAACGCCTTGTAGGAGGGGGAGCCAGCGCGGGCGGAACGCTTCCGCATGGGCTAACCCCAAACCGAGCAGAATCGCCAACCCCGGCCAGGCGCCAAAGCTGTAATACTCCATGCGTGATCCGCCCAACACGGAGAAGAAGCCGAGAATCACTCCGGCCCAGATGAACAACAGCAGTCGGGCCTGCCCGGAAGACGACATGTTGCCACTCCACCATGTGCGCGGGTGGGGCAACTGCTTAAGAGCGAAGCCGGCGAACACACTCCACGGAAACAGCCACACCAAATGAGCTGCCCACCACAGCAGCAGCGGAACGGCATCGTAGTCCGGAGGATACCGTGTTCCGAGCGCGCGGTTTATGTGCTCATTGATGAAGTAGGACCAGAAAAATCCGGGCGCGCGCAATTCAGCCAGTACGTGCCAGGGCACGGCAATAACAGCGAAGATCAGGGTCCCTGAAAAGAGATGCAGTTCGCGCCAGCGGTTCCAACTCTTTGTGGCGACGACGAAGCCCGCGATTGTGAAAACCGGAAAGACCACGCCGATCAGTCCGCGCGTCAGCACGGCCAAACCGATCAGGACAGCAACGCCCCAGTACCCGACCCGTTGGTTCAGGCTTCCGGTCCAAGCGCGCAGAAAAAGATAAAAAGCTGCCGTAAACTCAAGCGCATAGATGGCTTCAGGAATCATGATCCTGGTGAACAGAAACATGCCGATGCTTGTGGCAGTAACGAGCCCGGAATAAAAGCCGGCCCGCAGCCCAAAGAAGCGGCGGCCGAACTCAAAGGTCATGAGCGTCAGCAGGACCATGGAGAGCGCAACTGGAAGCCGAACCGCAAATTCCGTCTGGCCGAACAGAACGTAGCTTGCAGCCACCGCCCAGTAATGCAGTGGGGCCTTCATCAGGTAACGAATGCCGTTCATGTAGGTGACCACCCAGTCGCCGCGTTGGAGCATCTCGCGGGCAACTAGGGCATGGGAGGCATCGGCATCATCGAGCAGAGCGGGATAGAAGGCATTGCCAACGTAGATGACACCCGAGATCAGAATCAGCGAAACAACGTAAAAAAGAGGTCGTCTGCCCGGCTCGGCCTGCTGGGTCTGCGCTACAGTGGAAGAGGCCGCAGCGCTGGTCGAGGAAAGGGTCTGCATTGAGCTATTTGGCGATTATAGCATCGCAAAAATTTCGTCCCGTCGGAACGGCGAACATGCTTCCCCAGGGAGAACGCTGTTGAAGCGGAAGACGCTTGGTTTCGTTGTCGCAATTATCATTGCGTTGCTGTTTTTCCATGAAGCAACAGCATGGGCCAGATTTGATTGGAAATCGTTCGGAAAAGCGTCGCGCAATATTCGTATTGCGCCGGCTCTGGTGGCGGCGGTCCTGATCTATATCGGATACTTTCTCCGCGCGCTACGCTGGAAGATCCTGATGCGTCCGTTAAAGAACACGCGCATCCTGCCTCTGCTGCGCTCCACCATCATCGGCTTTGCCGCTTTAGCGGTGCTCGGCCGCCCTGCTGAGTTCGTTCGGCCTTATCTCATTGCTCGCGAAGAAGCGCTCGGCATGTCATCCCAACTGGCGATCTGGACGCTGGAGCGGATTTTTGATGTTGGTGCAGCCGGACTGTTGGTTCTAGCCGGCGTTCTTGCTTCTCCCGAGCTGCGAACTTTGCCCTATATGGGCCAGTTCGGCCGCATCGCGTGGCTCGCGGGCTGGCTCGCTCTTATCGCTGCCGTAGCAGGATTGCTGATCTGGCGGTTCCGCTCCAGGCTTTGGTCGGGACGGAGACAGGTTGCCGGCACAAGCTTCGCCTCAGGTCTGTTCCGGGGAACCAGCGCGTTTTCTGAAGGAGTAAAGGGGCTGCGTGGCCCGGCTGCCTTTACGTCCGTGGCTGCGCTTTCTCTTTCGATGTGGCTGGCCATCGCGATGGCCTATTTTGAGGTAGTCCGTGCCTGCCCTTTTCCGCTCGCAGTCATGAGCTTTCCTGCGGTGCTGCTGCTGATGGGGTTCAGTCTTGCTGGATCGTTGGTCCAACTTCCCGGTGGGGGCGCCGCGCAGCTCATCGTTATAGCCGTGCTTTCCAACGTCTTCGCAGCGCCAGTAGAGTTGTCGCTGGCTTGCGGAATTCTGTTATGGCTTGCAACTTACATGATCCCCATTCCGGTCGGGTTGTTGCTCCTGCGCAAACAACACTTCTCTTTGAAGACCATTGCCCGGGCAAGTGCGGAAGTGAATGCTCGCCAATCTGTTTCTGAGGCTCCCGGGTAGGAATGTTCCCGCCGGACGCAGAGCATAGGCCCAGAATCCATGATTCGAGCTTAGGTGAGTTTCTCATTGCGACTTTTCACCTTAGCTTCCTTCCAGAAACTCTGGTCAAAGCTGGAATTCTGAGATATATTTCTGCTCCGATTTCTATTTTCCCGAATTTTGGATTAGGCACTTAAGATGGAGGCCCCTTGAAGAGATTTCCCTTGCGTTTTCTATTCACCGCGTTCGCCGGGCTCCTACTGCTTGCTTTTGCCGTTCCCTCACACGCGCAAAATGAGGACTGGATTCAGATCACGCCACAGCAGATGCAAGTTAAGGAAGTCCCGGGAGATCCAGGCGCCTCAGCGATCCAGTTGTACTATGCTGACTTTATAGATGACGAGGGGCACAACGAGTTCTACCATTACGCCATTAAGGTGCTGAATGAAAAAGGCAAGAAGTATGCGGATGTGGAGATAGAAATTCCACAGGAGGGATCGGTTAGCGGCCTAAAAGCTCGGACCATAGAGCCGGATGGCAGAATCGTGGAGTTTTCCGGCAAGCCTTTCCAAAAGACAGTGATCAAAGGGAAGGGAATAAAGATCCTGGCCAAGGCATTTACCATGCCTGAGGTGGGTGTCGGCAGCATCATTGAATACAAGTACAGGATCGATTGGCCTTATATTTCGGACGACAATTTCTGGATCATTCAGCACGACCTCTACACCGTGAAAGAAGATTTCCGGATGAAACCATATTCCGGAGATCTGGAACACTTCCCTCGCGGTTATCAGGTGGCTTCCGTTTATGCCAACATGCCTCCCGGGTTGAAGCCGCAGCTAAAAGGAAGAGCATACGAGATGGAAGCGGAGAACATGCCGGCATTCCAGTCCGAAGGTTATATGCCTCCAGAAGAAGTATTTAAGCCACAAATACTATTTTTCTACAACGGTCCAGGGATGGACAGCGCAGACAAGTTTTGGGAGGCTGCGGGGAAAGAATGGAGCCACAATGTAGAACAATTTATCGGCAATCATAAGCAGGTGGCCGAAGCGGCCAAACAGGCGATTGGCAACGAGTCTGATCCGGAGAAGAAGCTTCGCAAGCTTTATGCGCGAGCACAGCAGATCAGAAATCTCAGCTACGAACGCGAGCGCACTCAGCAAGAGCTGAAGAAGGAGAAGCTGAAAGACAATCAGAGTGTGGCGGATGTTCTGGAGCACGGCTACGGTTTTCGCACCGAGATCACTCGGCTTTTTGTGGCTCTGGCTCGGGCTGCTGGATTCAGTGCCTCTATTGTTAGGGATAGCAATCGCGGGCAGCGGTTCTTCGATAAGGGGTTGCTGTCCCGCCGTCAGTTGGATTCTGAAATAGCTGTAGTTACTGTCAATGGCAAAGACGTTTATCTCGATCCTGCAACCAAATTCTGCCCTTACGGGCTCCTGCGCTGGACGCGAACTTCCACCACCGCACTCAAGCTGGACAAGAAAGGAGGCACATTCATTGAAGTGCCGTCTGCCCCTTACAACAAAGCGGTTCTGCTCAGAGTTGCCGACCTTACACTCAGCCCAGATGGTTCGGCCCATGGAACAGTTCAGGTGACGTTCAACGAAACCGAGGCGCTGGAGCATCGTCTGGATGCCCTCGACAGCGATGAAGCCGGGCGCAAGAAATCACTGGAGGATGAAATTGAGGAGTCGCTGCCCTCGGGAGCAAGCGCGAAGCTCACAGGCTCTGAAAACTGGGATGACGCCAGGAAGCCTCTGATCGCCAACTTCCATGTGGAGATACCCGCCTACGCTTCCGCCGCTGGAAAGCGCCTTCTAATGCCGGCGTTTCTTTTCCAGACGAAGCAGATGTCTGCGTTTAAGCATGCCGAGCGCAAGTATCCCGTCTATTTCTCCTATGCTTTTGAAGAAGCTGACAAAGTATCAGTGAAATTGCCGGCGGGCTACAGCGTGGAAGATGTGCCGCCCAAGCAGGTGGCAAGCATCGGATACGCCGCCTACCAGAACCTGATCCAGTTCAATGGGACCCAACTTGTTAGCCAGCGTGTGCTCCAGGTGAATGGCATATTTTTCACTCTGGACCGCTACCCCACAGTAAAGGATTTCTTCAACAAGGTTCAGGAAGGAGACGAAGAGCAGACCATTCTCAAGGAGGGCACGACCAGTGCGCAAAAAGGCAATTAGCTTTGGACTGCTTCTTTGTTTGGTGAGCGCCGCTCCGGCAAGAGCTTTCGCCTCGGTTCCCGATTGGCTGCGGGCGTTGGCACAGCAGCCGGCGAAGAAATATGCCGACGACGCCAACGCCGTCGTCCTCCTTAGTGATAAAGAGACGACCATTCGGGACAATGGCGAGATTGTAACGCACGGACGGGTCGCGTTCAGAATTCTGCGGCCGGAAGGAAAAGAGTACGCTGCGTACGCTATTTCTTATTCAGGCGAGACGAAAATCAACTATCTTCGCGGTTGGAGTATCACCGCCAAAGGCCAGGAATATGAAGCCAAGAATAAAGATAGCTTCGAAATAGATCTCAGCACCTACGAGATATTTTCTGACGATAAGAACAAGGCGGTGGTCCTCCCCGGCGCTGACACAGGCACGGTGGTTGGGTTCGAATACGAACAGAAGGATCGGCCTTACGTCTTCGATGATGACTGGTATTTTCAAAATAATATCCCCGTGGAGAAGAGCCGCTACACGCTTCGCCTGCCTCCAAACTGGGAGTACCGCGCAAACTGGGTTAACTACAAGGACGCTCCCCCAAAACAGGAGGCTGGAGCATTGGTATGGGAGGTCTCGGATGTTCCTCGCATTGAACAGGAATACCATGAGCCTCCCTATCGCGCTTTGGCCGGACACATGATCATCACGTTCTATTCAGCGAACGCGCAAGGAGGAACCTATAAATCCTGGAACGATCTTGGCGCGTGGCACGCGCGCCTCATTGCCGGATCTTTTACGTCAAGTCTTGCCCTACAGCAAAAAGTGGCTGAATTGGCCCCTGTCAATAAACCATTGATCGAGCGGATCAAAGCGCTGGCCAATTTCGCCCAACAGGACATTCGCTATGCTGCGATCGAGGTTGGAATCGGAGGGTTCCGGCCGCACCTTGCCTCTGAAATATTCTCTCATCGCTACGGCGACTGCAAAGACAAAGCAACGCTCCTCAGTACCATGTTGGCCCAGATCGGCGTGAAGTCCTACTATATGCCGATTCAAGTTCAACGTGGTGTTTATACCGAAAGGACGCCTCCCAACCTGGACTTCAACCATGTGATTCTTGCCATCAGGATCGCGGATGATACAGTCGCAAAATCACTGCCGGCGATCTACGAACATCCCAAGCTGGGACATTTGCTGATTTTTGATCCGACGAATGACCTGGTCCCATTTGGACAGCTCCCATATTACGAACAAGACAGCTACGCTCTGCTCGTGACCGACAACGGCGGCGAGTTAATCCACTTGCCTCTGAGTTCGCCAGAAGCAAACAAAATTCAGCGGACCGCCAAATTCAAACTCTTGCCCGATGGAACATTGCAGGGAGAAATTGAAGAGCTACGTTCCGGATTTATGGCGATGGACTTTCGTGAGTATATGAAGAATGAGAGTCAGCATGATCGCAGGAAAAACTTGGAATATATCCTTGGGGAGAACCTCAGCAACTTCCAGGTGGACAGTTTTGATTTGGAGAATGTTGCCGATATAGGCAAAGACGTGATTCTGAAATACAAATTCACCGCAACCCATTACGCCAAGAACGTCGGCTCGATGCTGCTCGTGCGTCCCAGGGTGGTTGGCGAGATGATGGGCGAGTTCGACGCCACCAAGCCTCGGCACTATGATTACGAATTCCGGGCGCCATTCCTCCGGAGCGACAGTGTCGAAATCAGTCTGCCAGACGGCTACACCATTGATGAACTTCCTGATCCCGCTAAAGCGGTGCTTCCCTTTGCCGAATACACCAGCAAAGCGGAAAAGGACGGCAACGTGCTGAAATACTCACGCCAATACAAACTGGAAACCACCTCCGTCCCGGTTGTGCACATCGATCAGTTGCGAAAGTTGTTTGCCGAAATCAATGT
Source organism: Terriglobales bacterium (assembly GCA_035280185.1). Lineage (GTDB taxonomy): Bacteria > Acidobacteriota > Terriglobia > Terriglobales > Acidobacteriaceae > Angelobacter. The sequence goes on along the minus strand of DATEGH010000083.1, from coordinate 8,580 downwards.
GGACGAAAGAAACATGGCCATTCTCAAGCGCGTGAATTGATCCAGCGCCGCGTTTCACAAGCCTTCTGTCGCGAGTGGCAGAAGGCTGTTTTTGTTGTCGCCGCTATGCGCATCTTCTATGATTGAAGACAGGACAGCTATGGCAGATCAACCCAACAAGAAGAAGAGCCAGGGCACAGTTGCGGAAAATCCCGTTTCTGAGATTTTCGAAGGCCGCCATCCATCCGAGTCGGAAAAAACGTGGGCGGAGAAGACGCTTTCGCCCGCGTTGCAGAAAGCGCCGGAAAAGCCGATCGGCGCGGCCTCAGGAACGAATCTCGACGAGAACGGCCAGGCCCGCTTCACCACCATCAGCGGTGTGCCGATACGCCGGCTCTACACCCAGGCTGATCTGCCGGACGACTGGAAATACGAGCAGTACCTCAACTATCCTGGCCAGCCTCCTTTCACGCGCGGAATTCACGCCAATGGATATCGCGGCCGGTTGTGGACCATGCGCCAGTTCTCGGGATTCGCTTCTCCGGAGGAAACCAACGAACGTTACAAATATCTTCTCGCCCATGGTGGCGGCGGGCTCTCCGTCGCATTCGACTTGCCGACTCTGATGGGCTATGACTCCGATCATCCCGCCAGCGAAGGCGAGGTTGGTAAATGCGGCGTTGCCATCGATTCGCTCGAAGACATGGAGATTCTCTTCAGCGGGATTGATCTGGAAAAAACCACGGTCTCAATGACCATCAACTCGCCGGCTTCGGTGCTGTGGGCAATGTATCTGGTGGTTGCGGAAAAGCAGGGTGCGGACTGGAAAAAGATTTCAGGAACCATCCAGAACGATATTCTCAAGGAGTACATCGCCCAGAAGGAATACATCTATCCGCCGGCGCCTTCCATGCGGCTGGTGATCGATACCTTCGAGTTCGGCTCCCGATTTACGCCCCGCTTCAATACGATCTCGATCAGCGGCTACCACATCCGCGAAGCCGGTTCCACGGCTTTGCAGGAGTTGGCTTTCACCATTTACGACGGCGTGGAATATGTGGAATGGGCGCGCCGGCGCGGCCTCGACGTGGACGAGTTCGGTCCCCGACTCAGCTTCTTTTTTAATTCCCACAATGATTTCTTTGAAGAGATCGCGAAGTTCCGTGCGGCGCGCAAGATCTGGTATCGGCTGATGAAAGACCGCTTTGGGGCGCAGCAGCAGCGCACTTGGTTGATGCGATTCCACACGCAGACAGCAGGCGTCTCGCTTACGGCGCAGCAACCAATGAACAACATCGCGCGTGTCGCAATTCAGGGTCTCGCGGCGGTGCTGGGAGGAACGCAATCCCTCCACACGGATTCTTACGACGAGGCTCTTGCCTTGCCCACGGCCGACGCGGCACGGATCGCGCTACGCACGCAGCAGATCATCGCCTATGAATCTGGCGTGGCCCAAACGGTGGACCCGCTCGGCGGCTCCTACTTCGTGGAAAAATTCACGCTCGACATGGAAAAGGGTGCGTTCGACTATTTCGAAAAGCTCGACGCGCTCGGCGGGATGGTGAAGGCCATTGAAGCTGGCTATCCGCAGAAGGAGATCGCGGAAGCTTCTTACCAGTACCAACGCGCAGTCGAGGCCAAAGAGAAGATCATTGTCGGCGTGAACGACTTCGCCATCGAAGAGCAGCAGCCTGAGATTCTCTATATTGACGAGAGCGTCGGCCGGCATCAGAGCGAGAAGTTGAAAAAGCTTCGCGCGCGCCGCAACAACGGCGAAGTCCAGCGCTGCCTCGATGCCCTGAAGCGAGCTGCCGCCCAGTCTCCCTCGCAACCGCCGGACGGACGAATCAGTGAGGCGAATACCATGCCTTACATCGTTGATTGTGTGCGCGCCTACGCCACGGTCGGCGAAATCTGCGACGCCCTGCGCGCAGTTTATGGCACCTACGAGGAAGTAAGCATCACGTAAAGCGGGCCACCATGAAGTTGAACGATGAGCGAGAGTTTCGCCGTATCTCACGGCGCGAGTTGCTCAAGCTGAGCCCACTGGCCTTGGCCGGCCTCATTGCTGTTCCCCGTTTGCGCGACTCCCTTTTCATGCGCGGCCTGGAATTCAGTGACTGGGCTTCGTCTCACTGGTTTCGAGGCCGCCATCTCGCGCCTACATATCCCGATTCGCAGCTTGGGGCTCTCGAAAACTTCTTCGTGAATACCTATGACGTGGACGATCCGGGCATTGATCTGGATACATGGTCGCTCTCGGTTTCCGGTCTGGTACGCCAGCCAGGCCAGTATCGTGTGGCCGATCTCCAGCGTCTTCCACTGATCTCAGAAAACGTGCGCCACGTCTGCGTGGAAGGTTGGGATTTTATCGGCAACTTTGCCGGCGCAAGAATTTCTGATTTTCTTCGGATGGTAGGCGGCGACACGAGCGCGCGTTTTCTCTACGTGGAATGTGCGGACGGCTACTACGAATCGCTGGATATGGCGACCGCGCTGCATCCGCAATCGCTGCTCTGCTACCAAATGTACGGTCAGCCCTTGCAACGGGAACATGGAGCCCCGGTGCGGCTTTATCTGCCCACCAAAATCGGCTACAAATCTGCCAAGTACCTTACCGCGCTCAGCGTAACCAATGTTGTGCAGCGCCGGGGATATTGGGAGGACCAGGGTTACGACTGGTTTTATAGCCTGTGAGCCGACCCGCCCAGCAGAAGATTGTTGAATTTCCGGCGAAAGACAGTTCACAACCGGTTGTCGCCGCGTACGAGCAGCCTGCGGTAATTCGCTGGACACACTGGCTGATTGCACTTGCCACTTTTGTACTGATCGGGAGCGGCTTACAGATCTTTCTGGCGTTCCCCAGCTTCGGGCCGAAGATTCCCCAACACAATCTGGTGCGGTTTCCTCAAGGCTTTCATTTCTTCTCGCCCGGAAACTGGATTCGCCGCTTGTCTCTTGGCGGCTGGCTGGCCGGCGGAGAGATGTGGCATTTTACCTTCATGTGGATTTTCGCTGGCAGTGGTCTGGCTTACCTGCTTTATCAGGCAATCAGCGGGCGATATCGAACTCTGCTTTTTGTTCCCAAAGATATATCGGGCGTATGGCCCATGGTGAAGCACTACTTTTTCTTCCGCAGGCGTCCACCTCTGACGCAACAATACAACCCGCTTCAGAAGCTTGCTTACACCGTGGCTGTGGCGCTGGGAATTATCGCGCTGCTCTCCGGGCTGGTTCTCTATAACCCTGTGCAGTTTTCCTGGCTGGCCGCGGCCATGGGAGGCTTTCACTACGCCCGCATCTGGCATTTCGCCGTGATGTGCGCCCTTGTCCTGTTCATTATCGGTCACGTGATCATGGTGGCAATTCACGGCTGGAACAATTTCATGAGTATGCTGACCGGATGGAAGAAGAATCCTGAATATGTGAACAGCGAGATCGAGAAGAGCTGATCGAAGTGCTGGCTTACGATGCTGCTCGCCCGCTATAATCGCCAGCTCACATGAAAACCTCTGCTGCCGTTCGCCTGCTTACTTTTGCGGCGCTGCTCTGCTGTGCCCTGCTCGGCGCGCCTGCTTTCGCCCAATCGCAATACCCGAATTATCCCAGCGAGACGCCGTCGACTCTCAAGCCGGCGGATTCCACCTGGGATTATTCGCGCCGCGAGGTCATGGTCCCGATGCGCGATGGCGTGAAGCTGCATACTGTAATCCTCGTTCCGCGCAGCGCCACGAAAGAGAAGCCCGCGCCCATCCTGCTGACGCGCACTCCCTATAACGCCAACGATCTCACCAGCCATGCTGCCAGCTCGCATCTCGGGCCGATTCTTGAGGGTTACGACAACGCAACGGACGTGATCGTCGAGGGCGGCTACATTCGCGTGGTGCAAGACGTTCGTGGTAAATACGGCTCCGAGGGCGATTACGTGATGAACCGGCCGCTGCATGGGCCGTTGAATCCGACGCCGGTTGACCACGCCACTGATACTTATGACACCATTGACTGGCTGGTTAAGCATGTCCCGGAATCGAACGGCAAAGTCGGCATCCTGGGGATTTCCTATGATGGATTCCTGCCTCTGATGGCGTTGGTGAATCCGCATCCCGCGCTCAAAGTTTCGGTACCGATGAACCCAATGGTGGATGGCTGGATGGGCGATGACTGGTTCCACAACGGCGCCTTTCGCGAACAGAATCTGCCTTACATCTACGAGCAAGAAGCCACGCGTGACAACTCCGCCAAATGGTGGACCGGATACTTTGACGATTACGACCTTTATATGTCTGCGGGTTCCGCGGGCGAACTTGGACGCATTCACGGCCTGGAGCAGGTCGGCTTCTGGCGCAAGCTTCTGGAGCATCCCAGCTATGACGCTTTCTGGCGCGACCAAGCTGTGGACAAAATTCTTGCCAAAGAGCCATTGAAAGTTCCAGTGATGCTGGTGGATAGCCTATGGGACCAGGAAGACATCTACGGCGCCATGGCCGTTTACAGAGCCATCGAACCGAAGGACACGAACAATGACAAGGTTTTCCTGGTCATGGGTCCGTGGCATCATGGCCAGGAAATCGGCGATGGCAGCACGCTGGGTCCGCTTAAATTCAACAGCGATACCGCGCTCTATTTCCGGCAAAACATCCTGCGCCCTTTCCTCGATCACTTTCTGAAAGACAACCCTGAATCTTCGAAGCTCGATGTTGCGCCAGTTTCCGCTTTCGAAACCGGCACCAACACCTGGCGCCGGCTCTCCACCTGGCCCGGAAACGTGAAACCAACGCCCCTTTACCTGAAGGCAGGGTCCAAACTCGGCTTTATGCCGCCGCAGTCCAGCGACTCGCAGTTTGAAGAGTATGTTTCCGATCCGGCCAAGCCGGTTCCTTATCGCCCTCGTCCAACGCGCCCAGTCGGGTATGACATTGAAAAGGGCCTCACATGGCCGCTCTGGCTGGTGGACGATCAGCGTGGGCCTTCAGGCCGGCCGGATGTGGTGACGTTTGTTTCTGATGTGCTGAAGCAGCCGCTTAAGATCACCGGGCAGCCGGTGGCGAACCTGGTGGCGTTCACCACCGGCACGGACTCTGACTGGGTGGTGAAGTTGATCGATGTTTATCCCGATGAAGTTGCCGCCGAGCCCGAGATGGGCGGTTACCAACTGATGGTGTCGGCAGACATTTTCCGGGGGCGTTATCGCGAAAGCCTGGAAACGCCCAAGCCCATCGAGGCGGGCAAGCCGCTCATTTATCGCTTCAATCTGCCGACAGCAGACCATGTCTTCCTCCCAGGCCATCGCATCATGGTGCAGGTGCAGTCGAGTTGGTTCCCGCTCTACGACCGTAATCCGCAGACGTTTGTCCCAAATATCTTCTGGGCCAAGCCGGGTGATTATCGCAAAGCAACGCAGCGGATTTATCACTCGCCTGGCGAAGCGAGTTTCATCGAGCTGCCTGTTGCGTCTGCGCAATAACCGTGCAGTCTGAGCCGCTATAATTTCGTCTCATGCGAACCGACTGGACTCGCACAGAAGTCGCAGCTTTCTATCATCAGCCGCTGCTTGAACTCGTGTTTTCAGCCCAGCAGGTGTACCGCCAATACCATCCTGTAAACCAGGTGCAGATGTGCCGGCTGCTCTCGATCAAGACCGGAGGATGTCCGGAAGATTGCGCTTATTGTCCGCAGAGCGCGAGGTACCACACCGGGGTAGGTCGCGAGCAATTGATGAGCACGGACGAGATCCTCACAGCGGCGCGGCAAGCGAAAGCCGATGGCGCAACCCGCTTCTGCATGGGCGCAGCCTGGCGACAAGCGCCGCATGGCCGCGAGTTCGATTCAGTGCTTGAGTCCGTAAGCGCGGTGGCGAACCTTGGCATGGAAGTCTGCTGCACTCTCGGGATGCTCACGCCGGAGCAAGGGATCGCGCTAAAACAGGCTGGACTTACGGCCTACAACCACAATCTCGATACCTCGCCGGAGTTCTATAGCAGCATCATTACAACCCGCACTTATCAGGAGCGGCTGGATACTCTGGCTGCGGTCCGCAAAGCCGGCATAACCGTTTGCTGCGGAGGGATTCTCGGCATGGGAGAGTCGGATGATGATCGGATTGGCCTGCTGCGTCAGTTGGCCACGCTCGATCCTCATCCGGAAAGCGTGCCTATCAACATGCTGGTTCGGTCACCCGGGACGCCGCTGGCCGGCCAACCCGATCTGGATCCGCTCATCATGGTTCGCACCATCGCGACTGCCAGGATTCTTATGCCTAAGGCGATAGTCCGCCTGGCCGCCGGTCGCAAGCAGATGACCCGCGAGGCTGTCTGCCTGTGCTTTCTGGCCGGAGCAAACTCCATTTTTTTCGGAGAACGCCTGCTGACTACTCCGAACCCTCCCCCGGATGAAGATGCGGAGTTCATACGCGAGTTGGGACTCGAAGCCATGCACCCGGCGTCTGGCTGATGCATTGTTCCTGGACAGAGTTGCTTTCAGGCTTCAACTCTGCCGCTGTACTTCCTTTGTACCTGTCCTAAAATCTCTTCTACTCTGTCCAGAGTTTTGCGTTATTATCTACGGCCATCGGTAGTTGCTTCTTAAGCTCGAACGTTTTTCCTTCCGGTTAGAGAAAAAGAAGAAACAAAGATAGGAGAGATTGAATGTTCAGAACACGCCCCGCGTGGTTGTTGCTCTGCGCAGCAGGATTGTTGTTGCTGCTAGTAGTTCCTTCGGTTGCTCAAGTGAGGATTGTGCGCACCAGCGTGCACAACGATGTCTCGCCCGCCGTGCGCGACCTTCCCGTGCTGGACCAGTCCGCTGTCCAGCAGGCGAAGCATGAAGCCGAGCCCTTGCGCCGGATCCCATTGCCCCCGGGACTCAAGCCGGAGAATGAACCTGATCCGGTTTTGCAACACACCACGCTGCCCTCGTCATTCGCTGCGACGGTGGCTCCATCCATCGCCAACCTTGCCGCGACTCCCGGCCTCGGGTTTGACGGAGTCGGTTCGGGCTTTCCCGGATTCACCGTCAACAGCGCTCCGCCTGATACCAACGGAGCAGTTGGATCAACGCAGTACGTGCAATGGGTGAACACTTCTTTTTCTGTCTTCGATAAGGCTACCGGCAATCGCGTCGCGGGTCCCACGGCGGGCAATTCACTCTGGGCAGGTTTTGGCGGCGGTTGCCAGACCAACAATGACGGCGACCCAATCGTGCTCTATGACAAGCTGGCTAACCGCTGGATCTTCGCGCAGTTTTCCGTTTCCACCACTCCCTTCCTGCAATGCGTGGCGGTTTCCACCAGTTCTGACGCAACCGGCACATTCAACCGGTATTCGTTCCAATATTCCAACTTCGACGACTATCCAAAACTCGGTGTCTGGCCTGACGCGTATTACGTCACCTTCAATATGTTCAACGGCACCACAAATGCGTTCGTAGGGGCCGACGCATGCGCTTATGACCGCAATGCCATGCTGAATGGCCAGCCTGCAACTCAGGTCTGCTTCCAGCAGGGCACCTCCGTCGGCGGGTTGTTGCCTTCGGATCTTGACGGCACGACTGCTCCGCCGGCCGGATCGCCGAACTTTATGGTGTTCTTCGGCACCAACAATCTCAATCTGTTCAAGTTCCATGTGAACTTCGCTACGCCCTCGGCCTCCTCCTTCACCGGCCCAACGGTGATTCCGGTGGCCGCTTTTAGTGCGCTGTGCAATGGCGGCACTTGCGTTCCGCAATCCGGCACCACGAATAAGCTGGATTCGCTCGCCGATCGTCTGATGTACCGGCTCGCCTATCGCAACTTCGGCGACCACGAATCGCTGGTGGTGAACCACTCCGTGACGGCGGGTAGCAGCGGCGGCGTGCGCTGGTATGAAATCCAGAACCCGAACGGTACGCCGGCTGTGGCCCAGCAGAGCACCTTCGCTCCTGACAGCAAGTTTCGTTGGATGGGCAGCATCGCCATGGACAAAGCCGGCGACATCGCCATGGGTTACAGCGTTTCCAGCAGCACCACCAATCCGGCCATTGCGTTCACCGGTCGCGTGCCCACAGATCCCTCAAGCACCATGGAAGCGGAGAACACCATCATCAACGGAACCGGTTCCCAGACCGGCACACTCACGCGCTGGGGCGACTACAGCGCCATCACCGTTGACCCCGTGGACGATTGCACTTTCTGGTATACCAACGAGTACCTGAAGGCCAACGGCACATTCAACTGGAGCACACGGATCGCGAACTTCAAGTTCCCGAATTGCGGCAATACCACGCCTGATTATTCGCTCTCTGCCGCACCCTCTTCGCTGAGCATTACGCAGGGCACGAGCGGCAACAGTACGATTACCGTGACGCCGATCAATGGCTTTACCGGATCGGTAACGCTCTCCGCTTCCGGCCTGCCCACCGGCGTGACGGCGAGCTTTGGGACGAATCCTACAACTTCAACCAGCGTTCTTACTCTCACCGCCAGCAGCACCGCGACCACTGGAACTGCAACAGTCACAGTGACCGGAACCTCAGGTACAACGAGTCACACAACTTCAATAAGCCTGACCGTAAACGCGCCGGCGCAGCCGGACTACTCGCTTTCGGCTTCGCCCGCGAGTCTGACCT
>DATEGH010000082.1:0-14659 GCA_035280185.1 Terriglobales bacterium | reverse complement strand
CTTTTGTAATTGCTTCCCGTTTTTCACCATCAGATCAACCGCGGCCGCGCGCAATTCCTGCGACTTACCGGCGGCTCCCTGCGTTAGATCAACCTGACCGGAGGCTCGGGCCTGCCGAATCTGACCTCTGGGGCCGAACCGCAGCGCAATGTTTTCTGCTTTTCCGTTCGCCGGCGAATCGCGCCGCCGAGCGAAGTTCACATTTCCCGAAATGACAGCCGTTTGCGGCTGATTGTTCCCCACCAGAAGCAGCTTGCCTTCAGCGGCAGTCAAATCGAACCCTTTGGCGCCTGGCGCCTCAGCCCGCAGATTGCCTTCGCCTTCCACACGTTCAACAGTGCTGTTCTCCCGCAGCAGGATTCTCACCTGATCCGCCGAAAGCGTGCGCTCTGGCTGCTCCACTCGCGCCACGCGCAGCAAGATCTGGCGCGGATCCTTTCTGATGGAAGCGCTCTGCCCCGTGATCGTGGCTTTCTGTTTCTCCGTCGTGAGAATGCGAACGGCCGAGCTCAAAGTGAGAACGCTCTCGTGCGAGTTGTAGTTGGCCCCCACGGCTGAGCCTTTTGCGCCAGGGAAGCGGAATTCAATCTTCTGCGAGGTATGCGCAATCCCGCTCTTGCGGTTGAATGTAAGGCCGCTGGTATTCACATGGATCAAGTTGCGTGTTTCAGGCGCAGGCTGCTGGCCGGCGGACGCGGACACGGAAGCGTTCGCCTCAAGGTCTATCTGAACTTGGCCATTGGCGCTCATATCGCCGCTTTCTGGATCGTAGAGAAAATCGGACCCGTAGATCTGGTCAGAGCTGTTGTTGTTGCGGTCGTAAACCACGATGCTCACGTCGTGCAACTCCGCTTTGCCGCCTTCAGGATGCCCTGGATCTTTGAATTGCTGGAAGTTCGCCGCGCGGATGGTAAAGAGCGTCTTTCCGCCCTCCGATTGCGAGTAGGTAAATCCAGCGCCACTGCGCGCGATGTTCTCCGGAATCTGCTTTGGCAAATGCGCCAGCGGCTTTTGGCTTTTGATGATTCCGCGCAGGTAGAATCCTGCCGCCACCAGCACCGCCAAGGCTGCGGCTAGGGCAAAGGTCCTCCTCAGAATATGCGGAGTCGGGATCATTCGGTTCCAGTCTAACTGTTACTTTGAATTCCCGCTTTAGGCGGCGAATCCCTGTTCGCCGATGAGAGGCACAAACCTGCAGCCTTCGAGTGAGTGAGCCGTGATGGAACTGTCGCAGTGTTTGCGCACCAGTTGCAGCACCTGCTGCGAAGAGTCGCCGACCGGGATAACAAGCCGGCCACCAATCGCAAGCTGCTGCACCAGCGCCGGCGGGACCTGAGGAGCGGCTGCGGAGACAAGAATCGCGTCAAACGGAGCGTACTGCGGCGCTCCCAACGAGCCGTCCCCCGCGATAATGATCACGTTCTCATAGCCAAGCCGTTTCAGCGTGGCACGCGCCTGCTCGGCCAGAGAAGGATAGCGCTCGATCGCGATTACCTGAGCAGCCAGCACGGCCAGCAGCGCGGTCTGGTAGCCCGATCCCGCTCCCACCTCAAGGACGCGATCGCTCTCCTGAATCTCTGCCGATTGCAACATGCTGGCAATGATGTACGGCTGGGACGTGGTCTGCTGCTCGGCGATGCCGACCGGATGATCGGAGTAGGCCTGAGCCCATTGCTCGCGGCCGACGAATTCGTGCCGGGGAACTGACTGCATGGCCGCAAGCACGCGCGCATCGTGAATGTCGCGGCTGCGGAGCTGGTGCTCCACCATGGAACGGCGCTGTTCGCGAAATGCCGACTCCGGACTCTCATTGAAACCGTTGCTGCCCATGGTTACCTCTTCCGCCGGCGCACATGGACGTCGAAACTCAAAATCCCGTTCTCGTCGCGCACCGCCACCACGGAAAGATTGCGCGTAATGTTGTACTCCAGTTGCACCACGGTTTCCGCCGACTGAGTAAGGCTGGTGATATAGGTCAGCGTGAGATTGTTGTTGATAGTCTGCTCGATGGTCACACGCGCGCTGGGGTTGTTTTCCGCCCCGATGAACTGGGGATCGATCTTCACGCGGCTTGCTCCGAAAAGGCGCTGCACGCGGTCACCGACAGTTGCGTCAAGCGCCTGGCCAAGAATCGCGTTAGAAGCCAGCGCGCTATCGCTCCCGGCTTGTCCTGGCTGCGAAGCGTTATAGACATCCTGAGAGCGCGTGCGGCCGAACGCCAGCAGCGCGATGATGTCGGCATTGGAAAGCGGCGGATCGGACCGGTACGTCATTGTTAGATTGCGTCCGTTTCCGACAGCGCCATGCAGCCCTATCGTCACGTCGTAATCCTGGACCCGGGCGGACATTTCAATGTTCACCACCGGATCGATGCTCAAGGGATTGCTGAAAGTAATATCACCGCGATCCAGCCGGTATTTCGTGCCGTTGAAAACAATGTCCCCTTCCGCGATGTTCACGCGTCCCAGCAGAGCAGGACGCGCCGCCGTCCCTCGCAGATGAAGATCAATATCGCCTGACAGCTTGGCTAGCGAGGTCTCCACCCGCAACTCGGGAGTTGAAGTGATATGAACGTCGAGGTGGAGATTGTCCAGGAACGGGTTCATGGTAGCGAGCCCAGGCGTCTTACGGCTCTGCTCCAGATATGCTCCGAAGTCAAAGCGCTGGTTGATGCCGAAGCGGGTCACCAGGATGTCGCCGCTCAACTGAGAGCTCTTGGCTGATCCCGTGTAGCGCAGGGTAGCGTCGGCGGAGGCGCTCACGCCGGGGGGATAACGCAGCCGCACGTCTTTCCCCGTAGCGGTCAGGTCGAAGTAGAGGCCGTTGCGATAAGCGAGAAAGCCACCAAGCTGGAGCTCGCCGCCTCCCGTTTTGGCCGTGAGTTTCTGGATCTGAATGCGGTCGTGCGCCAGCACCAGCGTGCCGTTGATTTGACTCAGCCCGTTGGGAAGGTCGGCAAGAGAGATTCCGGCGTCGGCTAGATTAAACGTCCCCGAGAGCTGGGGATGCGCGGCGGTGCCGGCAACATCGAAAGAAAACGTCGCGGGCCCGTAGGCGATGATGTTTGGGTTGTAGCCCTGAAGCAGCTTCAGGTTGAAGCGGCCCTTGGTGTGAAGATCGAGCACGTGCTCGCCAGCCACCTGGACACTGCCCAGGATTGAAGCATCGGTGTTGTCGCCGACCAAATGACACTGTTGCAAGGTGGCAACTTCGGTGTCCATCGAGAACCGCACTGGGCCGTCATTTTGCAGGCGGACGTTTTCGAGTTCCGCGGAGACTTGATTAGCAATACCCGTAATGATGAGGTCGCGCGGCCGGCGGAATGGCCCATGAATATCAATGGTTCCCGCGATGGACGAATGACCGGTGATTTGCCCTTTGAAATAAGCTCGAATTAGGGGATCGAAGTCAAGATGCGAGAAAGCAATCTTCATCTGGCCGGGCAGGTCGCCGCGCAAGCGGATATTGCCGTCCATTGTGAGGTCGGCATTCTCAAGATTCGAGCGCCCGCGCAGCACCAGATTTTCACCCTGTGTGTTCGCATCCAGGTTGACGCTTCCCACCAGTTCGCGATTGAGCACAAGATTTTTCACGGTAACGTTGCCGTTCAGCACCGGCGAGTGCTCCGTCCCCGAACCCGTGAAGTGAAACGCAACTTTTCCCTCGATACTCAATCTTTGAAACTCGAAACGCTGAAGCGAGGCCAGCTCGATGTTGTCGCCGGTCAAGTCAAACCGAAAATTGCGGTTGCTGAAATTCCAAGCGAATGTGCCGGTAAGCTCCGCGCCGTTGTGGACGAGCGAGAGATCGCTGAATTGGGCCGTATTCGTTGCAAACTGAAGGCGGCTGCGAAACAGCCGGAACGGCTCACCCCATGCCGTCATCTTTGTCACCTCGAGCCGCCCGCTGCCGCGTGGCTCGGCGGGAGTGCCGCTGATGTGCAGATCCGCATTGAGAACTCCGCTTACCGGGTAGCTCGTGCCGGCAAGGGTCTGCAGGTCCTGCAGGGGTGCGCCTTGCAAATTGAGCCTCAGATCGAGTTGGCTAGTGCGGGCGTCAAGCGCGCCATGGCGCAGGGTCTCTGACCCGGAAAATGCTGCACTGCTACCCTCGCGCCGCAATAGGCCGCGCTGAATGGCGATCAGCGAAGGATGATAGTCAATATCGGCCACAAGCGAATCCCAGTGCATAGATTGCGGCTGACTCTTGCCACCGGCGCCGCCGGCCAGCGCGATCTCTGTCTGGAAATTATCGAGTTCCAGGCGGCCCCTCGCGCTTAGAGCATTCAGCTTGCCGGAAACCGAACCGTTGAACGATGCGGGGCCTTCGAGCGCCACAGGGAACCGAGCTCCGGTCCATTCGCGCAGCAACGGCCTGAGCTCCCGCAGATCGGTTGAGTTCACTGAGAGCTTGGCCTGCGCTGTCTCGGAGCCCAGTTTGCCGGTTGCGTTGAGTCGCACGCTGCGAGTGGCTGCGTTCAAAGAAGCAACGTCGAGCGTCTTGAGTTCTCCGTTATAGGTGGAGCGAAGTTGCGCAGTGAGCGGCGTCTGCTGCGGCGTTGGATTCTGAGGCGGGGTGATCTCCAACACCATGGCGGCGATTGCTTTATCCGCCGCGCCGCGCCATGTCGCTTTTGTGCTGCCGGAAATGCTTCCGGCGAAGCTGATCTTTTTGACAGCGGCGGTGACATTCAACGCTGGTATTGCCTGCTCCGCCTGTAATCCTGAAACTTGAAAACTTGCTGCGCCGTTCTGGCGGTTCGGCTGGTTCCAGTTCGCAACCCGCAACTCGCCCGCAACAGCACCGCCCAACAAACGCGAATTGATGCTCGTTAAAGTAAGACGGTCCGGAGTAATGGTGAACGCAGAAGTGGCAGCAACGTTGGATACGCGCAGATCGGGACTGCTCCAGTCCAGCTTCTGCAAGCCGAGCTTTCCCTGTGAAGAATAGCGCCCGGCTGTGTAGTCCAGTCTGCCGCTGAGTTCTGCCGTGCCCCCGCGCACCTGCCGCCATCCTGCTATTCGGGCAGCTTCTAAGAGGTCAAGCTTCGCGGTGTAATTCAGCGTGAGACGAGGATTGCGGTAGTCCTGCACATTGCCGCTCGCTTCAAGGGTGCTGCGGCCACTCACGAGCTTGACGGACTTGATTTCTGCCTGATTCTGGCGCACCAGCACATGCAGATCAACATCGCCGCGTTGCACAGGCCGGTTACGCCACTGCGCAGATAGCAAGGAGACAGCGATTTGTCCGTCATAGCCGGATTCCCGCGGTGAATAGCTCAGACCGGCAGAAAGGTTTTGTCCGTTCACCTCAAAAGGAATCCGCTCCTGATTCAGGAGAAAAACGCCGTGCGTCACCCGCACATGATTTACAGCCACGTCAAACAATCTTCCACCGGCAGAGCTCGCGCGGAACGCACCGCTCGCCGGAGTAGGTTGGTTGGTAGAGCCGTCGGGATACACGATCAGATGGACAGTGAGACCATCGAGCGTGACCGAGCGTAGCGCCAGCTTGCGTCCGAACAAGGAAACGATCCCGGCTTGCACCTTGGCATCATCGGCGTGTACATACGGAGTTTCGCCTGCTGCTTCACGGCCGTGAATCGTAATTCCCTGCGCCTGGAATTTCAGGTTGGAAAGTTGCCAGGAGAGCGACTCCAGGTCAACTTTACCTCCGGTGGCACGCTCCAACTCGGCCACAATCTTCTGTCGCAGCATGGCTCGAAAACTGTCGCTGTTGAGGTAAAGAAGCAGCCCTGCTGTGGCGGCGATCACCAAAATGCCGGCAATCGCCAGAGACAATCGTAGTCTTCCTTTCTTGGCAGGCGGCGCTGATACCGTGGTGCTCACTGCCGGACTCCACCGGCTACCGTCGCTGCCGGAGGCTGCATCCTTTGAATATGGGCTTGCGAACGCAGCGCCTCAAGCCAGCGTCCAAGCATCTCGTCAATACGCTGCTCAACCAGAATCTTTTCGATCTTCGCGGAAACATCAGAAAGCGGAGGCTCCGTTACTCCACGCTGTCGCACTTCGGGAACAAACTTCTGCTGGTAGTAATTCTCCACGGCAGTTTTGTCCACGCGAACCAGTCCGCGGAACCGCAGGTCCACGAAACGCAAGATGCGCATCCGCGATGTCAAATGCTCTTCCACATCCCGTTCCGTCACCCGGTATAAGGAAAGCACCCTTTTCCAACCATTATCCGTTGCGGCTTGCGGAATCTCCCGCCGGAGATCGCTTAATGCGCTCTTGAGTTCATCGGCATCCGGATCGAGATCTGCCTCTTTGGAAATCTGTTGCTCCAGCAGTGCGCGATCAATCAGACGCTCCAATGCAGCGGTGCTATCGGCGTTTGTGAGCTTCTCCATGGGCTTGCTCTGGAGCAGGCATTCCAACCGGGTTTCCTGGTCGAGTTCGCTCTGCATGATCACGCGCTTATTCACCACGGCCACCATGCGGTCCACGACCTGAGCGGAAGCTGTAGCCGCTGCGAGCAACACAAGCGCGAGTTGAAGCCTTAGACGCATCAGAACGTCTGCCCTATATTAAAGAAGAAATTGAAGTGCCTCAGCACTTGCGAAGTTGGTTTCGTGCCGTTTGGCGGCTGGGTGATGGGAAAGGCCGGCGGATTCAGGTTATATCCCATATCAAAGCTGACTGGACCAACAGGAGTACGGTAACGGATTCCCGCTCCTACCGCATGCGATACGTAGTTGAAATCGCAGGCCTGGGCTGCTGGATTTAAGCATGTGCTCCGGTCTTTTTGGACGTAGCGAAACAAGTTGTGCGCCATCTCCCGGGGCGTGGTAAAGACGTTCCCCATGTCATGAAACACCACGGCACTCAGATTGTTGCCTACAAAGGGAAACGGCAGAGGAGGAGTGCGCAATTCCAGATTGTTAATAAACAGAGCTTCGCCGCCTAGTTGAAAGCCGCTGGTAAGGTCACGCGGACCAGCCTGATTGATTCCGAATCCCCGATGGCTGGTACTGCCTCCGGCCAGGAAGCGCTCCGGCAGGGGGATGAATGAGATGGACAACGGCGCTCCCGAGGGTGCGATGGCCGCGCTGGTTCCGGCAAATGGCTCTTCAATTCCGATTCGCGTGGAACGCGCAAATACCCAGCGCCTTTTATGAAATTGATAGTACGTGGAGTTCTGCAGCACCAGGCGTGCGAAGTTGGGTTCAGAACCAAAAGCATTGGAAGCAACTCCCAGGTCCATGGAAGAGAAGGACCCTTTGTGCGACTCAATATCATTGTCACGCGTGTTGCGAATATAGCTGAAATCTGGCAGACCGACCCGAACCGGCTGCGAAAACAAGGGCACAAGGCTAGGGTCGATCACAAGATTATCGGTGCTCACGCGCCGGTAGATGAAGCGATAAACCAGAGAAGTCGCCTTATTAAGCGTCTCTCGAACTTCGGCTGAGCCTTCCACACGTTTCGCCGTAAACGTCTTGACATCGTTGGTTTGCTCGTAAAACGTGGTCAGATCGAAGGTGAAGTTCGGCGAGTTAAACAGGCGCGGCGCATCGTAACCCACCAGCGCCAGCTTTTCCAGATTCCCGTAACGCGTCTTAAGTGAGATGGTGTGGTCGCGACCGCGAAAGTTCAGGCGCGTAATGTCAAATGAAACGTGAGGGCTTGCTCCGGTTGTGCCCTGCGGATTCGACGTGCTGCCAGGCTGCCCGGTTTGGACTTCAATACCCGCGCCGTAGTTGAAAGTATAGCGCTTGGCTTCCGCCAATTGGAAGTTGATGTTCTTGTGCGTGCTGTCTCCCTCGGGGTTCTGGATGGCCATGTTTACTTCATTGAAAATACCCATGTCGTAGAGCCGGCTTTGCGATTGCAGCATCTGCTGTTGGCTCAGCGGCTCTCCGGAGCTGATTTTCATTTCACGTTCCACTACACCTGCACGAGTGAAATGCAATCCTGAAATCAGCACGCGATCCACAAACACTTGTGCGCCCTCAGTGACGTTGTAAGTCACATCAACCTTCGTCGGGTCCTGCTCGGGTGTTGTGGTGTAATCCACCTTCACGCCGGGAAATCCGCGGTTGAAGTAGGCGTCCATGACGGAAGTCTGATCTGTAATAACGGTAGAGTCAGAGTAGGGCTGACCTTCAGTGGCGGAGATAATCCCGCGCAGTTCGTCCGTGGAAATTCCGGTGTTGCCCTCAATCGCCAGCTTTCCGATGGTGGTCTGCGGGCCCTCGTCAACCGTCAGACTCACTTTCAGCCGGCCTTTTTTTCCTTCGTAATCGTCCTGCACGTCAGGAGTGATCGTGATTTCGAGAAAGCCGTTGTTTGAGTAAAGGTTTTTAATCGCCTGAATGTCGCGCGCCAGAATCGATTGGCTGAATAGTCCGTACAACAGAAGGCCGCCTGCGGGCTGCATCTGCATGCGCTCGCGAAGGTCCTCACGCCGGAAATACTTGTTGCCCTGAATCACAAGCTCCACAAATTTGTGCCGCTCTCTGCGATCAATATGAAAGACGATATTGCGCCGGCCATTCGGTTCATCGTGTTCATCGAACGTGACTGCGGCATCGAAATAGCCCTTGGTCTGAAGGTAGTCACGGATGTTGCGCGCGCCTTCGTTGAGAAGGTCCTGGTCTACCGCGTTCTCTTCGTAAATGGGCACCAGCTTTTTGATTACGTTTCCCCGCAGCTTCGCGCCATCTACTCTAACGTCCACAACCGGACCGCGAACGATGTCGAAGGTGTAATCCACGGTGTTGGTCTCAGGATGGTACGTTCGCGAGGTGAGTGTCACCTGGGCTTCCAGTCGCTGGTTCTTCTGAAAGCGCTTGCGTAATCGCTGGAGAGCGCGCGTCAAGTTGGCGGCGGATACGCGATCCCCGGGTTCCAGGTCCGCGTCTTCGAGCACCTCATATTGGGGGACGCCGGGCGCGCCCGTAATGTTGATATTCCCAATGTGCGCTCGCCTCCCTTTTTCTACCGTAAACAGCACCTTCACCTGCTGGTTCTGCGAATCCCAGTCGTATGACGGCTGAATGGTCGCCTGATAGTATCCGCTCTCCTGCAAGACGCGCTGCATGCCTTCGATGGCGCTCTTGATCTTTTCATCCCTGAACTGCTCGCCCAGCGTCAGCTTGCTTGCGTTCGCTAATTGATTTTCCGTCGGAGGAGCAGGCGCGCCCTCTACGCGGATGGAACCGAAGAAAAAATTTTCATGCGCTGAAAAGGTAAGAACCACTTCGCCCTGAGCGTTTTTCTGGGCCTCGACCTCAATTTCAGAAAACTTGCCCGTGTCGTAAAGGGCTTGCACAGACTCACGCACTTTGTACTTATCCAGCGGTTGGTTCACCTTCTGCGCCAGCATCGGCTCCAGCCATTCCGGATGCTGGACGCTCGTGCCATTGATCTGGATCGACGACACCCTGAGCCCTTGAAGGCTGTTCAGGTCATGAGAGATGGGCGGCTGAGTGGGCGGCTGCGCTTCCGCCTGCTCTTGGTTTCCGGAGCCGGCTGGTTGCGCAGCGCAGGCGCCCAGACCCAGCACAAAGGCCAGGAACACTGGTCGGAAACGCGGCAATCGCCCTCTCAAATTGTGTGGAATGCTTTCGCTTGCTTTGATGGCAGCAGCTCGCA
Source organism: Terriglobales bacterium (assembly GCA_035280185.1). Lineage (GTDB taxonomy): Bacteria > Acidobacteriota > Terriglobia > Terriglobales > Acidobacteriaceae > Angelobacter. The sequence continues at coordinate 5,045 of DATEGH010000082.1, read as the reverse complement.
CCTTTGTTGCACCTTCCGGCGTGCAGTGCAGTCCCCGGGGCCTTGAAAACCGATTTTGCCGCCAATACCTATAATAAACAGGAGCGATGATCTTCGAGGACCGATATTCGCGGCAGGTACTCTTTTCTCCAATCGGCGCTGCCGGGCAAGACAAGCTCGCTCAAGCCAAAGTCGCCCTGGTGGGCTGCGGCGCGATTGGAGCCTGTACAGCCGCTCTGCTGGCGCGGGCCGGAGTCGGAACCCTGAAGATCATAGACCGGGATTACGTCGAGCCCAGCAATCTCCAGCGGCAAAGCCTGTTTGACGAAGCGGATGCTGCCGAATCTCTTCCCAAGGCTGCTGCCGCAGCGAAGAAGATCACCGCCTTCAATTCTGAGATCAAGCTAATCGCCGAGATCCAGGACCTGACTCCACGCAACGTGCAGGAGCTTCTGGGCGGGGCAGACTTGATCCTGGACGCCACCGATAACTTCGAAACTCGCTACCTGATCAACGACTTCGCCGTGAAAGCGAGCATTCCCTGGATTTATGCCGCAGCCGTCGGCTCCTACGCTCTCACCATGAACATCATCCCTGGCGAAACTGCCTGCCTATCTTGCCTCTTCCCCGCGCCTCCCGAAGGGTTGGTAGATACCTGCGACACGGCGGGAATTCTGAACTCGGCGGCAAATTGGGTCGCATCGGTTCAAGCCACAGAGGCTCTTAAATTTCTGGTGAATGCGCGCAATAAGGTGCGCCGAACTCTGCTCTCACGCGACCTCTGGAGCAACCAGGAGGCGGAGGTGGGCGCCGCAAAGCCGAGAGCCGATTGTCGAACCTGCGCCAGGCACGAGTTTATCTTCTTGGCTGGCGAGCGGCTGGCGCAAATCACTCTCTGCGGAAGAAACTCGGTTCAGATCCATGAGCGGAACCGTCCCGTCAGCTTCCCCGAGATGACCGTCCGGTTGGAGCCGCATGGCACGGTCAGGCATAACGATTTCGTATTGAAGTTTTGGCGAGATCCTTACGAAATGACCCTCTTCCCTGACGGACGCGCCATCATCAAAGGGACTTCCGATCCTGCCGTCGCGCGGAGCTTGTATGCGCGATACGTGGGAAACTAGGCTCCCTTGCCTTGCCTGCCATTAATACCTAATCCTTCTGGCATCCCCTGTTTACTTAGCGGTAATCAAAGTCTCTGAGTAGTAGCAGGGGTATTCTATGTTCCGCAGAGCTTTGCTGGTTGCCGCAATTTCAGTTTCACTGGCCGCTATGAGTCAAGCGCAAGCCGGAGGCGCTAAGGGAGGAGCCAGTTCCAGTGGCAGCACAGGAACTGCTGGCGCCACGCCAAGTGCTCCCGGCGCGGTTTCCAATCCGGGCATTCCCATGACGCAAGGCGCCGTGGGCGGACTCGCGGGCCAGGCCGGCGCTGGAACGGTTGCGCTTCCTGGCGCGAACCAGATCGGCGCTCCAACTGTACCGGAGACAATTTCCGGGCCTGCGGGTACCACCGGCACCACGCAAGGCAATCCGAACAGCGTGAACACGACTGGAACAGTCACAAACGGCTTCGTCGGAGGATTCGCCGGCGGTGTATTAGCCACGCCCACAGCGAGTTTTGCTGCGCCCCAGCCCACTGCTGGGATTTCGCTGGCCGACCGCAGCGGAATCAGCACCAGCACGCCGGTGGAAACCGGAGTCCAGATGACGCTCTCACCGTCAACGCTGGTCTACACCAATATCGAGCCAGTAAACCCAATGGCGGTGACAACGAACCCAAGTGCACTGGGCGGGCCGGTTCGAGACTTCGGCCCCTCGTACTATGCGGGAGCCGGGCCAGTCAGTTCAGCTCCCTCCATGGCGACCGCGGTGAGTCTGGGCGAAGTCGCGGCCAAACTGAAAGGCGAAAGACCTACGCAGAATGTTCGCACCTACACCAACGCCGACGTGCAGCGGATCAACGAGAACATGAGATTGCAAGGCGTGAACGTGAATGCTCGGCTTCAGCAGAACGCGCAGCCCGCAGCTTCGAACTCGCAAGTTGCAAGTGTGCCGGCGGCTGAGCCCCAGGGCCAGCAGCCGCAGCTCTCGGCCAGCGCGCGGCCTTCGCCGGCGATCCGCCCAGAGCAGGCACAAAGTGCTCCCGCATCGTCGGCGCCCGCGGCAAATCAGTCTCAGGAGACCAGTACTATTCCACAAGTGAATCAGCCAAAACCGGTCCCTCCGAGCGAACAGCAATCCAGCCGGCAACTCCCGGCCACATCCACCTTGCTGCCGTTGCTGGGGATTATTGGACTGGCCAGCGGCGGTATCGGATTGGTATTCCGGAAATATCGCAAGTAGTAAGTCGGCGCTCAGCAGATCCTTCGCGGTACGTGCTCGCGCTTGCGTGTTGCGTATTCGCGGAAGATCGATCGTTTCCTTGGCGTGCGCGTTTAAGACTTCCTTCGAGCGGCCACTGTCCTTCTGATTCAACCAATTACAGAACTATTACACGCGGGCTCTTTTTCGGCTGTTAGCTTGGAATCAGATAGTACCGAGGAGAGAGAAGATCGTGAGCATCAGGAGTGACCGCACCTTCCGCGAACCAATCAGTCGGCTGACGACATTTTTTATGGTGGCGTTTCACGTGTGCGCCATCGGCGCTCTTTTCATGTTCACCTGGCAGGCCGCTCTCGTAGGGCTGGCGCTGCTGTGGGTGGCGGGCGGCCTGGGGATCGGAATGGGATATCACAGGCTGCTGACGCACCGCGGCTACAAAACCTATAAATGGGTGGAGTATCTTCTCACGATATGTGGCACACTGGCGCTCGAAGGCGGCCCGTTCTTCTGGGTGGCAACGCACCGAGTCCATCATCAGAATACTGACGTGGAAGGCGATCCGCACTCGCCCCAGGATGGCGGCTTCTGGGCGCACATGGGGTGGATCCTCACGGGCCGGGTGATGCACAACCACGCGCAGGAACTCCTTCCCTACATTCCCGATCTGCGCAAAGACAAATTTCACACCTTCATCAGCCGCTGGCACTGGGTGCCGATCACTCTTTCGGGCATCATCCTGCTGCTGGTTGGCGGATGGCCATTTGTATTCTGGGGAGTTTTCTTCCGAGCTGTGGTCGGCCTGCACGTCACTTGGCTGGTGAACTCGGCCACCCACATGTGGGGAAAACAGCGCTTCCTTACTGGAGACACCTCAAAGAACAGCTTCTGGGTAGCAGTGCTTACCTATGGCGAAGGCTGGCACAACAACCACCATGCTCATCCGCAGTCAGCGCGCCACGGGCTCGCATGGTATGAAGTCGACCTCAACTGGTACGTCATCAGCCTGCTGCGCCGGCTCAGGCTTGTTTGGGATGTAAAGGCGCCAACCCTGGCTTCTCTGGAAAAGAAAGCGGCCGCCCGCGCCGCGATGGTCCATAAACCACTGAGTTCGCTTGCCGCCGGCGACGATTAAATTGAAGACTATTTTCGCCGCAGATCACGCAGATTTCACGGATCAGAGGAGCCCAGGAACTTCGGACTATACTTCAGTGCTGAAGCGCTCATGTGGACAAAACAGCGCCTCGTTGTTTTTGCTGATACATTTCTGATCTGCGTTCATCTGCGTCAATCTGCGGCTCAATTGGTTTTGGGCGCATTTCAGCAACCTCGCCGATTTCCTCTAAAATCGTTTCCGTGCATATCACCAGCCGCGCCAAGGCGATTGCCTTCTTCATCACGCTTGGGGCCTGCCTGGTTGCGGTCGCCATTTTCCTCAACATCACCTGGATCGTCCTGAACTGGCGCGAAGTCGTCCCGCTGGTGCTCGGCATTGTCTTCTTCGGAGTCATCATCGCAGGCATGGTGCTGAATACGATCTTTCTCGTGCGCGAGATTCGCAGGAGCGAGCAGCAGGACAGCTTCCTGAACGCCGTGACCCATGAACTCAAGACGCCGATCACATCAATTCGGCTCTATCTCGAGACTCTCGAACGCCGGCAGGTTGATGAGGGCAAGCGGCATGATTTCTATCGCCTTATGCTTGAGGATACAGACCGCCTTTTGGGAACGGTAAACCAGGTACTCAAAGCAGGCGAGGTTCGTCAGCGCAGAAAACATAATTGGCAAGACGTGAACTTTTCTGCCGTCGTGCAGGAAAGCGTAGAGTTGGCGCGGCTTCGCAGCGGCTTGCCGCCGCAAGCAATTTCATTTGGCAGCGAATCTCCAGGACAAATCACGCTCATGGGGAATCCGGAAGAGCTGCGAACCGCTGTTGCCAACCTGCTGGAAAATGCGGTGAAGTATTCCCCGCGCGACCCGCGCATTGTCGTAGACCTTCTTACGCCCGATATGGATTCCGTCCATCTCCGTGTTCGCGACAATGGAGTTGGAATTCCTGAGGCGGACATCAAACGTATTTTCAAGCGCTTCTATCGCGTGCAGGGACAAGGGACGGAAAAGGTAAAAGGAACCGGGCTGGGGCTGTTTATCGTCCGCTCCATCGCGCGCCGGCACGGTGGCGAAGTGGTCGCGGAAAGCGCCGGCGAAAACCAAGGAAGCACCTTCACTCTGCGCCTGCCGAGGGTCTATCACGTATGAGCCGTATCCTCGTGGTGGAAGACGAGAACCATATTGCCCAGGGACTTCGTTTCAACCTGGAAGCCGAGGGCCATTCCGTAATCTTGGAGGAAACAGGCGAAGAGGCGTTGGTCCGGCTGCTGACGCAGCGTGAGGACTTCGATTTGCTGGTGCTTGACGTGATGCTTCCCGGCAAAGATGGTTTTACCGTCGCCCACGAATTGCGCCAGGCCGGCCATTTCATTCCACTCCTCATGTTGACTGCGCGCAGCCGCCCGGAAGACGTGCTCAAGGGATTTTCCTCCGGGGCAGACGACTATCTCGCTAAACCTTTCAACCTCGACATTCTCGTTGCCCGCATTGCCAGCCTGCTACGGCGCAGGAGTTGGGCCCAAAACAATGCGAATTCCAACACCGTCGAGGAAAGCTTCGCATTCAATGGCATCACCGTGGATTTCCAGAAGCTACAATTGCGCAAGAATGGCCAGACGTTCCAACTGACGCTGATG
>DATEGH010000081.1:0-6860 GCA_035280185.1 Terriglobales bacterium | reverse complement strand
AAGTTCCTCCACCGTGCCGCTTCTGGTTTTCAGTGCAGGCATGTTGTTCTGCGCTGACATCTCGTCCAGCGATATCCAGGAATCGAACGATGCCAGCGGAACTCGTGCCAGCCGCACATCGGCATTGCTCTGCGGACTAGGTTGTAGCGATAAGCCTGCGTCTCTTGCGTTGAGCGCGACCCTCTCGGCCAGCAACCGGCACATGGCATCGCCCGGGTCGTAGCCGAGTTTCCATGTTGGGGCATTATGGGCTTGACTCCGCAACTGACGCGCCTTCGGCAAGGCGGCACTGGAGGAGAACACGAATCCATAGCCGCTCATCCACGCTGGAAGCAAGCTTCCCGCCGGCTGCCCCACTCCTTGCAGCAGCACACTGCGGATCGACTCGCGTTCCACGCTCAGAGCCAGCGCCTCGCGCAGCATTTTCTCTTCCGGGGAAGAAACGTCGCGCGAAAACACGATCGCCAGCAGTTCCAGTGGGGCCGAACTTGCCATCTGCATTCCTTCCTGAGAGATGCGCCGCGCCTGTTCTGTTGCGACCTCGATCAAGTCGGCCTTGCCCACCCCTAGCGCCGTCACTTGAGCTCGATAATCCTGCCCCATTTCGATCTCTATGCCATCAAGAAAAGGCCGCCCGCCCCAATAGTTCTCTACCGCCGACACCTTTAATTTCTTCCCCGGCTGCCATTCAACCGCAGAAAACGGACCCGTTCCCTCCACCGCATTCGCCGAATCCCTCTTCACAATCGAATTCCGTGGTAGCGATAGCTCCGCGAGCAACTCAGGATCTGCACTCTTACAATCGATCACTACCGTATCGTTCTGCGCCATTACCGTCCATGAGGGATTCGCGTAGCGCAGCGAAGCCGCCGCAATCTCGGCCGAGAGCGGGGTTCCATCATGGAACGTCACACCATGTCGAAGCCGAAAAATCCAGCGCTGGTTTCCCTTCAAAGCTTCCCACGACTCCGCCAGCCCAGGTCTCGTGCGTCCAGCTTCATTCGTGGCGACCAGCTTATCGAACAGTAACCAACTCAAATTGCGCCGACCAAACGAGTCGGCCTGCGCAGGATCCGCGGGATCCAGCGTTAGAGGCGCAGCATGCATGGTCACATGCAGCGTGCCGCCATACTGCGGCCGTGTTTCGGCATTTGCCGCCAGTGCTGCCAACAATAGGCTACTGGCCGCAAGCCATCGCCAGGCGAAACGCTTCATAGCCCCCCGTATCCTGATCTCTCACGACCACAACCGCGGAGTCGCCTCGTGCCTCCGTCCACAAACCGGTAACGCTTCCCGGCAACTCAAGCGGCGCACTTACCGGCACCGGATCGCGGTCGGGAAACTCATAAGCGCGCACCGTATCGTTGCTGCGTTCTCCCGCACCGGTTGCCAGCACTTGCCATCCCGCGCCGCATGCCGTTTTCAAGCTTGTGATCGAACTGCCCCAGTCCAATTTCGCGTACTGGTCATTCATGCCATCCACCAGGTGGATGAATCCATCGGTTGCGGAGAACAGCCACAGCGTGTATTTGTCGCGGGGCAGCGCGGCTGCAGAATAAAACTTGGGAATGTTGGTGAATTTTCCTACCGCTGGAGTTAGCGCTCCTGTGAAGAAATTTCGCGTCGGCGCAAAGAATGCCGCCATCGCCGGTATCGCCCCTTTATTTTCCGCTCCAGCGCTCGGGAACAGGGAAGAGCCCGTCAGCCCCGCCGCCACCATCGGCCACGGATCGTCCGTCTCGCGGCAATTCAGCATTACTGTGCCCCCGGCATTGCTGTGGCAGGTCACGCCCGGCAGATACACATCCAACAAGTGATCCTTGGCCGCAATCAGCCGGCCGCGCAAATCTCGTGGCCACGGCTTCGCGTGAGGAGTCTCGACTGTCTGTTCCTGCTGCCATTTCCCGGCTTGCAGGTGGTAGATCGAAACCTTCTCTGCATCGAGCGTCGCGATCCGCGTCGGCGCGGCCTCCTCCTGCAGAACCGCCACATCGAGGATTGGCGCGTCCTGGGAAAACAGAAGCGTCTTGCGCAAGCTCATCGGCATCGCATCGTAAGCTGCCGCCGTGCCTCCTGCGCGGGCAACAGAGACCATCACCACCGCGCTGTCTGACTGCCCCTGCTGAATCTGTGCCACCCAAACGTATGACCCTGGGTTCTCAGACAACCAGATCACAACGGTCGCCGCAGCCTGCTCTGGCCTGACAAGGCGTATGCCTGCCTGTTCCAATGCAGCGCGCAATCCATTTTCAACGATGTCGCTGTTTCGCCGTCCTAGCGAAGAACGATTCTCGAACGTCAGAGCCACTGCTCCCGGCCCGGTCACTGCCACAATTTTTGTCGCCAGTTGCTGTTCGGGCGCGCTCCAGTCGATTGCCGCCAACGATACTGACCCGAACAGTATGGAAAGGATGACGAAGCCAATACGATGGAGGACCGGAGCGGAGCGCCGGCCATGGTCTACCGATTTCGGGGTGCTCTCTGGGATGGCCAAATTATAAATCCGTCTGCCCATGCCGCCGGTCTCCTCCCCTGTACTGTTTGGACACCGTCTCGACCGCGACTACCCTGCGGTGGTCGCCATCCTGGCCGCGCCTTTTGCGGCAAGGATGGCGACTTTGCTCGAAACTACTTCGACTGTGCTTCGGATTGCTCGCTCTGGGAGGCTTGACTGCCCGCGCTCATGCTGCGTAGCACGTCGTTGGCAAAGAAGAATTTCCCATCGGCCGGGACCATCATGATTTGCAGCTTGTCCGACAGCCGCTCGGCCACGATCTTGTTGATCAGCAGCGGATTCTGCTTCAAAATCGCCGCCTCGCTCTGCAGTCGTTCCGCATCTGCAGCAGCCGTCACTCGAATGCGGTTCGCTTCTGCGTCTGCCAATAGCTTCCTCCGTTCCGTCTCCGCCTTGCTGTCGATGACCTTGGCCTGGGCCTCCGCCTCCGCATTCTGCAGCGTTGCTTGCTTCCGCGCTTCGGCTTCCAGCTTGCTCTGCTGAATCTGTTTTTCCTTCAGCGGCAGCGTGTATTGCATGGCGTCGGCTTCACCCTTGGCCTGCAACACGCGGACTTGAGCTTCGCCCTCGGCTTGCTTGATCTGCTGTGCCTTATTGGCTTCCGCTTCCAGCTCCGCGATCTTGACCTGCTTTTGCTTGAGCTCGGTCTCCACGCTCATGCGATCGTTTTCCTGCTCCTTCAAAAGCAGCGTCTCCAGCCCCTTGGCGTATTCCTCGGGTAATTGAATGTCGCGCAGCATGACCTCTTTCACCACAATGCCATCCGCGGCCAGTTTCTGTGTGATCATCCCCGCCGCGCGCTGCCGCACTTCTTCGCGCTTGGCCGAGAAAACATCGCGGACCGTGTAGTTCGGCACCAGTTCTCGCCAGGCGCTGGCCACCACCGGGGGCACAATTTCCCGCTCCACCGGATGCGGTAGATTGCTCTGGATGTAATCCAGCCGCTTCGAATCGAGCCGGTACCGCACCGTGATTGCCAGGCCTACCGTCAGTCCTTCCTTCGCCTGCACATCCAGTAGTTGGGATTTGCCCGAAATGTTCGCTGCCGCATTCTTTCCATCTTCCAGAATGCCGGTGGTGAAGACCTGGTCGCGCGTGTCAAACAGCGCGACATCCTCCACCAGTGGCATCACCAAATGCACGCCGGGATAGAGCGTTCCCGGCTGCGTTCCGCTGGTCTGGCTCACCCGCACCCCGGCCATCCCGCTGGGCACCACCACAATGCTGAATGCCAGCAGGATCGGTCCCCAGGCCAGCAACGCCAGCGCTACAGAAGTGCGCCAACGCCACTCCGGCTCAGACGGAACGGTAGCTCCCGGCGTGGCCAGCGCCCGCCGGTACATCAGTTCGCGATACAGGTCAAAACCCAGGATACCCACAGCCGCGAGAATCATCCCGAGGCCGCCGGACATCAGCAAATACTTCAATGCCAGCATGGTCGTTCTCCTTGCGCCTTAGCGCTTCTGCCCCGATTTCACCTCCGCCGCCTGCCGGGCAAAAAACAAGCGGAACACTTGTCCGAAAATCAGTTCTTCTGCCAGCAGAGCCACCGCCAGCGAGAACACCATCCCCGCCACCACTGCCATAAATGTGATTGCCATTTGCATAATGTCCTCCTGAGTTTTCTTTTCCGTCGCTTCAACCGCGTACTACTGCCCGCCCGCCGATACCGGAGCCTGCGTTTCCGCCATGACTGTCTCATCGCTTGTCGGTCCGAAGATTTGCGCTACCTGTTCGTCTCGCTCGCCGTGGATCTCGACCGCATCACCGATCCGCAACATACTGAACAGCCGTTCCATATCCCGGTTTCGCAACCGGATGCACCCGTGCGAGGCCGCCTGCCCGATTGATCGCGGAGCGTTCGTGCCGTGAATGCCGTAGCCTTTATGGCTGAGTCCCAACCAGCGCGTGCCCACTGGATTGTCTTTGCCCGCGGGAATGACCGAACCGGGGTGGTAATAGGTCGGATTCATCACGCGGCTGGTGATCCGGAATTCTCCGGTGGGACTCGGGCTGGCGGCTGCGCCCACGGCGACAGGAAATTTCGCGATGACATTCCCATCCGCAATGACCGCGAGTTCGCGGTCGGGAATGCTGACCATCACGGTGCGAACCGCCCGTTCAGTCGAGACGCGTTCCGCGGTCTGTCCCATTGAGCGGACTGCCAGCACCACTGCCACAGCCAGAATTCTTGCCGCCTTGCAGCTTTCCGTCATGCCGGCCATTCCGTTCACCTCAGCCCATTAAGCTCGTTCAGGCTTTGTTAATGGCAGGGCTGAGGCCAAACTATATGTGATTGCAAACAATGGGTTTAACATCAGAAAAAATGGCTATTGACGTGGCTGCTGAGCCACACGTGTCCCCGCAGACACAGCTCGAGCCTCTACCGGCAAGCAACCGCTAAACCACAGAAAGAAATAAGAATGGACGAAGTGGCGCTGCCAGAGGGGAGGGGGAGGGGAGGGCCGCAATCTTTTCGGGCCTTCAAGCGCCCGGCTCCCGCCGTCTGGGGTAACGGCTTGTGGGGTTCTGTGGGTGGAGCCGGGCGATCCTATGACTAGAAGGCCTAGTTCAATTGTGCCTATTTAAGTCCTATCGACCGGCTATTTCTGTGACCACGGTCACCCTTCTGCGTGATCTCCATCATGCAGAAATCCGGCTTCCTCTTCCCGGCCATCCTCCACGCCGCACCTGGTCCCAAGCTCGAAGGTTTGCGCGCCGCCTGGCGACCGTGAAACTCTAAAACCTTGACCTTTTCCCGCCCTTTCCTTCGCGCACAGCAACCTGTGATCGCCATCACCGCTCCCCGCAGCCCACTTTTCTACACTCGCTTCTTGAGCGATGGCTCATTCCAGGAGACCGATTCATCATGGCTTATGTAATCACTGATACCTGCATCAAAGATTCTTTGTGTGTCGAGGTTTGCCCCACCGATTGCATCCACCCCAAGACCGACGAGCCGGGCTTCGAAGCCGCCACTCAGATGTACGTGGATCCCGAAGGCTGCATTGACTGCGGCGCCTGTGTTCCAGTCTGCACTTCCGACTCGATTCACGCGCTCGAAGACGTGCCCGAAGACAAGAAAGATTTCATCGAGAAAAACGCCGTCTTTTTCCAGCATTAATTCTGCGGCACATTTTGACGCCGATCGCCGGGGCGTGGCAGTTTCCCCGGTCTGGCGAGCCTTTAAAACGATCCTGTTCTTCTCAGCGTCCTCGGCGGCTTTCCTCAGCGAACTCAGCGGTAAATGTCTTTAGATAGACTAAGCGCTCGCCGATACCAGTTTGACTTCCCATCCCGCACGTCGCTATCGTTGCGGGCGCTATGAATGTCGTCAAAGCCACCCGCCACTTTGAAGATTGGCTCGGCCACCATACAAGTCTGGTGAAGAAGGATGTCCGCCTGAAGCATTCAAGCATGGCGGCAGGAATTTTTCCCTTTCTGCGAGCCACCTACTATCGCTGGGCACAACTCTGGCCCAAAGTCTGTGCTGATCTGGCCAAAGCTCCCCGCGTGTTGGCCGTCGGCGATTTGCACCTGGAGAACTTCGGCACCTGGCGCGACATCGAAGGCCGTCTCATCTGGGGCGTTAACGACTTTGACGAAGCTCACCCCCTCTCCTATGCCAACGACCTCGTTCGTCTTGCCGTAAGCGCTCATCTCGCTGCCGAAGCCGGACATCTCCCGCTCAACCGCAAAGGAATCTGCCAAACGCTGCTCGAAGGCTACACCGACGGATTGCGCGCCCAAGGTCTGCCCTTCGTCCTGGGGGAGCGAAACGAGTGGCTCCGCCGGATCGCGGAAAGCGAACTGCGCGATCCTGTCCATTTCTGGGCCAAGATGGACGCGCTTCCGACCGCACAGGGTGATGTTCCGCTCACCGCCATCGATGCCATCGAACACTTGATGCCCGCCCGCGACCTGCCCTATCGACTCGCCCGCCGCGTCGCCGGCCTGGGGAGCCTGGGTCACGCGCGCTACGTCGCCATCGCCGATTGGCGCGGTGGCCGCATTGCGCGCGAGGCCAAAGCCCTGGTTTCATCCGCTTGCCGTTGGGCGGAAGACCAGCAGGGACCCACCGAAATCCTCTATCAGACGATCATCAGCAGGGCGGTGCGCTGCCCCGATCCCTTCGTCCAACTCCGTGGACGCTGGGTCGTGCGCCGCTTAAGTCCTCATTGTTCGCGCATCGAACTCGCCACCCTGAAAGCTCAGGGTGCCGAAATGCGCCTGCTTCATGCCATGGGATGGGAAACTGCCAACATTCACCTGGCAACCAAAGCTGCCCGCAAATCCATTTTGGCGTATATGCAAAAACGAAAACGGAAGTGGCTCCACACTGCTG
>DATEGH010000080.1:0-31368 GCA_035280185.1 Terriglobales bacterium | reverse complement strand
AAAATTATAACATGGCCGGTTTCACGCAAGACTAATACTCCGCCGAGATCACAGCTTGGGTGCAGGCTGGTGATGCGCTGAGACCGTCCTCAGAGATGCCTTCTATCCGGACCAAGAGCGTTTCGTTTGTGGGAAGGCGGCCGGCAATTCTCACCTTCAAATAATTGTCACTGAGCGCTTCAGTAATATCGGAATTGCCGCCAGTGAGAGTGATTACATGGAGCGTTTGTCCGATGAAGCTCCGCCTGAACGCCAGATTCTTTTCCGCCGCCAATTCCCGCAGCACACGATTTCGCTCGCGAGCGATATGGACCGGCACCTGGTCCGCCATCGCCGCGGACGCTGTGCCCGGTCGCGATGAGTAGGTAAAAACGTGCAGATAGGTAAACGGCACGCGTTCAATGAAATCGCGGCTCTCCTCAAACAGTTCGTCCGCTTCTCCCGGGAAACCGACCATGACGTCGGCACCGATGGCCGCATCGGGCATGGCTTCGCGGATTTTTCTGATCTTTTCAGCGTAATGCCAAGGACGGTACTTGCGGTGCATGAGTCGAAGGATACGATCGCTGCCTGACTGAAGCGGCAAATGTGCATGCTTCGCGATCCGCGGAGAGCCGGCCACCAATCCGATCAGTTCGTCGCTCCAGTCCATCGGCTCAACTGAACTGATTCGTATCTTCTGGATATCGGTGTGTTCCAGCAGCGCTCGCAACAACTCCACAAACCGTTGCTGTGGAGCGAAGTCACGGCCCCAGCGGCCGAGGTTGATGCCGCTCAGCACGATCTCCTTGTACCCCGCGGCGACCAGCGCGTTGGCTTCTTCGATTACCCGATACAAAGGCAACGACCGGCTTTGCCCGCGGACGCTGGGAATAATGCAAAATGAGCAGCGATTATTGCAGCCATCCTGAACTTTCAGGTTCGGCCGCGTTCTGCCGCCTTCATGAGCTTGTTCGGAGAAAACCGGTGCAGCAATGAGTTCGGTATGCGCAAAAATATCGCCGGTCAGAGTAAAAGCGGACGACGACAGAGAGAGGCGCTCAAGCGAAACAAAATTCCCACTTTCCCCGAAAGCAATCTCCGGTACCAGGTGCTTGTGCGAGTTTCCTACCACCCAGGTAACACCGGGAAGAGCCGCGACTTCCTGGGGAGCCCGTTGCGCGTAACATCCGGTTACGAGAATCCTCGCATCAGGATTCTCGCGGTGGGCGCGCCGGACCGCCGCGCGTGCGTCATGATCTGCCGCCGCCGTCACCGTGCAGGTATTAAGAATTACAATGTCTGCATGGCCCGCTGAATCGATCAGCTCGAAGCCGCGTTCGATGAGGTGGCGTTCGATGGCAGCGCCATCTGCCTGGGTGGCACGGCAACCGAAGTTTTGAAGGAAGAACCGAGGCACATAGAGGATTATAATTTCTACGTGCTTCGTCTGACCCGCAGCTCACAACCTTTGCTGGTTGCTGCGGCATCTCACTGACCGCCGAAGAGGTCAAGTTCCCCGGAGAATCGCATGAAACGCCGCATCCTGCTTGTTGACGATGAACTTGCAATTCTGCTCACACTGAAAGCAGTCCTTGAAATTCATGGCTTCGACGTGGAAACCGCTGCATCCGGCAAGGAGGCCGTTTCCAAATTGAAGGCCTCGAGCTACCACATGGTAATCACGGACATGAAGATGGAGCACGAACGGGCAGGCTACGACGTGATCCGCTCCGCTAAAAAGACCGATTACAATCCCGCCGTCGCCATCCTCACCGCCTATCCGTTGCTCGGCAGCGACTGGAAGAACGAGGGGGCACAATCCATGCTGGTGAAGCCGATGAACACAGACGATCTCCTCCGGCAGATTGAAGCCCTGCTCATCCAACATGAGGACCAGAAGCATCGCCGCGCAGAGCTGCGCAGCAAGAATGGCAAGACCCAGGTAGCCAAACGCCCGGCATAGCTCATACTCGAGTGCAGGCGCCCATCCGTTCTCCCCTATCCCTGGAAGCTCTCAACTCTCCGTGCTGCTTTACGCTGAAGCAGCAGTCGTCTTGCGCTGCTGGAAACATTCCCGGCAAAACACCGGACGTCCTTGCGTGGGCTTGAAGGGGACAGTCGTTTCCTTCTGGCATCCGGAACAGATTGCCTTAGTCTCCACCCGCTGAAAACTTCCGGTATTGCTGTGCGGAATCCCCAGCGCCTGGGAGCGCTTGGTTTTGCAACTCTTGCAACGCTTGGGTTCGTTTTTGAATTGTTTATCGTGGAAGAAGAGCTGCTCGCCGGCGGTAAAAATGAAATCAGCTCCGCAATCGACACACTTCAGAACCTTATCCTGGAACTCCATTGAGAGTGTCCCCCTTTCCTTTCACTCCCAAAGAACCATCCCGAAACGAGAACACTCATCCGTCAGATCCTTAAGAGTGACACCTACCACGGGTTCGGCCCCGCGCCTACAGCTAAAACGTACTACTGCAAGACGACTCTTTATGAATTCCAGAAATTACCGCGATATGAAGGCCGGACCGCCGAGGGTCGCCAGCGGCCCGGGTAGGACTAATCCTGCTCTTTGCGGGCTTTTTTACGGTTCCGCTTTCTTGCCAATGCTTCTTTCACCCGGCGCTTTTCGCCCGGCTTCAAATAAAACGAGTGCCGTTTCACTTCCTTAATGATGTCCTCTTGCTGGACTTTCCGCTTAAAACGGCGCAACGCGTTTTCAAGAGGCTCTCCCTCCTGAATTCGAACTTCAGCCAAGTATGATTACACCCCCCAACTTACCTGGATGGACATTGTGAGTTTTGCAGCCCAATGGCGCCAAGTCAAGGGAATACGTAAGCAAATTTGCCAATACCGCTTCAAACCAGCTCGCTTTCTGGCCAGGGCATCGTCATTTTTGACCGGTCCGATGTTGTTCGGTCGTACCTGAGCCGAATCCTGGTCCGATAGCATAGAGTTTGGCAGCGTTGTCGTGCAGGACCATGTGTGCCAGCTCCAAGGCTCGGTCTCGAGTAATCTCGTGGTCTTCGATCATTCCGGTGAGGGCGATGGCCAAAGCCTCACGGCCAGATTGGGTCGTCTGCCAGCCGATTTCTTCCCAGTTGATTTCAGGCGTATTGGGATAAAGGTCTGTCCCGAATAGCACCTTTTCGGGGTACCACTCCAGCCATTCCCGGATTACCTGGCTGAGAGCACGTGTGGAAATCAGCCAGGTTTGCTCAGAAAAGTCGGTGTAGACGTTCGGTTTCATCAGCAGATAGGAGACATATTTCGTGAATGCTCCAGCGCCCCCATGCAGCAGAACAAAAGTGGTCTTGCGCAGAGCGGGATCGTCCAGCACCGATTCGAGCAGGGCAGGATTCGAGCCCATGAGTTGAAAGTAAGTTCCGCATCCGCCGCCCGTATGGAGATGGACCGCCATTCCCAGCCGGCCGGCTTCACGAGCTATGTAACGAAAGAGGAAGTTCTGAAGACGAGTGTAGTCGGCTCGAGGTGGGACTCCGCCGTGCGCGAATCGCTGGTAGACGGATTGGACGGCCTGCATAGGCTCGGTTGGTCCAAAATCGAGCGAGCGGAGGTAGGCGGCTTCGAATTTGACCGCGACGGCCCCGTTTTTCTTTTGTGAGTCGAGCGTGGGCGTGATCACTTTGGCTGTGTAGTCCTGAAGTGTCGCCGGAACCGAATGTAACCCGAGATCCTTCAAGTAACGCTGGAGCAGGCTGGTCTCGCGAGGGAAGAAAATTTTACGGTCAGGCGATTCAGCGTCGAGATCACTGTTGTCCAAGGGAAACATCAGGGCATCATCGAACGGAACCCAACGGAAATGCGGCGGCTGCAAACCTCTTCCCATGGCGACTCGGTTCGCGAACTCAGTCTCGATTCCGAGGTGGTCCAGTACCCAGTTTGCGTAGTTGTCGCCCTGCTGCTGCATCACTTTCCTTTTTGCTTCAAGCAACTCCTTCACGTGTTCCGGCGCAGCGTCGTTGTACTGGTATCCATACAGCGCTTTCCACGCCGCCAGATACTGCGGATTCTCCGGACGAGAGATTGTGGTGGGCATGCTTGGCTCAAGAGGATCGCATGGGAGGGCGTCAAACTCATCGTCCTTTTCGCCCGGCCCGACCAGTTTCGGAGGATGCGAGTGATTGTCGATTGCCTTGATCTGGTTGATCTCAGCCAGCAGTTGAGGATCAGGCGATTGAGCAGCAGCCAGCGTGCCGGCAAAACACAGTGCCAAAGCTGCGATAAAAAATCGCGTCAACATATGCTCCACAATTTTCGCGGAAAGAGTACGCTCACGCGGAGCGGATGCCAAGAACTTTTTGCCAGGGATGCGGCATCGAGACCCCTGATTCGCAGCTTGGAAAGTGAGACGAGATTGGAGTATAAAGAAGGGTTGCGCGTTCATCGCCCTTCGCACAAGAGAAGACCGGAAAATTCTTATGTCAACCAGCACTATTTCGCCTAAAGGACTTGAAGGAATCGTCGCAGCCAGTTCTTCCATTTGTTACATCGATGGCGAAGCCGGCGTTTTAGCCTATCGCGGCATTGATATTCACGATCTTGCGGAAAGATCCACTTTTGAAGAGACTTGCTACCTGCTGTGGTATGGCAAGCTGCCCACCCGGTCGGAACTGGACGGATTGAACCGGCAGCTTGCAGCCGAGCGCAAGGTTGATCCCGCAGTCATCGAGCTTATGCGCAACCTTCCACGCACAGCGATCCCGATGGAAGTGCTCCGCACAGCGGTTTCCGCCCTCTCGCCTTACGACCCAGACGCGGAAAAGATGGATCATGCCGCCAACGTGCGCAAGGCGATCCGGCTGACCTCGCAAATTGCGACGATCGTCGCGGCGTACGACCGCATCCGCAAGGGCAAAGATGTGGTCCAGCCTGATCCTTCGCTCTCGCACGCCGGCAACTTCCTGCTGATGCTGAACGGCGAGAGGCCGTCGCCGACGGCGCAGAAGGCACTTGATGTTGCTCTGATTCTTCACGCCGACCATGAACTGAACGCATCAACCTTTGCTGCGCGCGTGATTGCCGCGACGCTTTCCGATATGCACTCGGCGATTACCGGCGCGATCGGAGCCCTCAAGGGCCCGCTGCATGGCGGCGCCAATGAAGCCGTGATGCGCATGCTGTTTGAAATCGACAAGAAGGGAGAAGATCCCGTCGAGCACGTGAAAGGCATGCTGGCCAACAAGAAGAAGGTTTCAGGGTTTGGGCACCGTGTTTACCACACCGAAGACCCGCGTGCCACGCACCTGCGGCAAATGTCGCGCGACCTGGGCCGCGACGCTAATCCCAAGTGGTACGATCTCTCCGCGCGAATCGAGAAATACATCAATAGCGAGAAACAGCTCAACGCCAACGTGGATTTCTATTCCGCTTCCACCTACACCACGCTGGGGCTCGATGTGGACCTGTTCACGCCCGTGTTTGCGGTCTCGCGCATTGGTGGATGGGCCGCACACGTGATAGAGCAACTCGATGACAACCGTCTGATCCGGCCTCGCGCGGACTACATCGGGCCGAAGTATCCGAACCGGTACGTGCCGATAGAGCAAAGATAAAGCAGCACCTAACCACAAAGGACACGAAGGAACACGAAGGTTGGAAGAAGAGCGCCTTCCTGATCCTTTGTGTCATTTGTGGTTTGAAGCAGTAAAATTGAGTCATGCGCCGTGTTTATCTCGACAATAACGCAACCACTCCGGTCCTGCCGGAAGTGTTTGAGGCGATGAAGCCCTTCTATCTCGAGCAGTTCGGCAACGCGTCGTCTATTCATCATTTCGGGCAGCACGCGCGCGCGGCGGTGGAGAAGGCACGCGCTTCAGTGGCGGCGCTGCTGAATGCCCGCCCCGCAGAGATCGTTTTCACCAGCGGAGGCACCGAGGGGGATAACACCGGGATCTTCGGCCTGGTGCAGCGCGGCGATCATGTGATTACTTCCACCATCGAGCACAGCGCAGTGCTCAACACCTGCAAGCGGCTGGAGCAAATGGGATGCGAGGTGACATTCGTTCCGGTCAACGGCCAATCGTTGATCGATCCCAATGATGTTCGGAAGGGCTTGCGGCCGAATACGCGTCTCATCACCGTGATGATGGCGAACAACGAAACGGGAGTGGTCCAGCCGGTTGAAGAGATCGGACGAATCGCTGAGGAAGCTGATGTTTTCTTCCATACGGATGCGGTGCAGGCCGCGGGCAAGGTTCCGATTGATGTGCACAAGATCGGCTGCGACGTGCTCACGATTTCCGGTCACAAGATCCATGCGCCACAGGGAACCGGCGCGATCTATGTGAAGAAGGGAACGCTGATCCAACCGTTGATCTATGGCGGCAGCCACGAGCGGCAGCGCCGCGCCGGCACTGAGAACGTGCCGGGCATTGTGGGATTGGGAAAAGCTGCAGAGCTGGCGAGAGTGTGGCTGGAGAGCGGCGGACCGGTTCAGATGTCGGCGATGCGTGACCGACTTCAGAGCCGTGTGCTGGCCGAGGTTGAGTCAGCGGGAGTAAACGGGATCGGTGCGCAGCGTGTGCCCAATACGACCAACCTGTGGTTTGACTTCATCGAAGGTGAAGCGTTGGTGATCGCGCTCGATCTCAAAGGACTCGCCGTTTCCAGCGGCGCGGCGTGTTCGTCCGGCGCGATTGAGCCTTCACACGTCCTGCTCGCCATAGGGGTTTCCCACGAACGTGCCCGGGCGAGTGTAAGGATCAGTTTGGGAAAGCAAACTACAGCAGAAGATGTGGACTTCGCGATTCAAGTGATCCCGGAAACAGTTGGCAAGCTGCGCGAACTCTCGCCTTTGTACAAGAAGCAGGCCGTCGTCTGATCGAACGGTTTATCACCCAGTTCGCAACACACTTTCTCTATAATTGAATACGCTGCTCCTCCGAGGTCATCCATATCAGCATGCCAGCACAGACGATTGCCGTAGCTATGTCGGGCGGTGTGGATTCCTCCACCGTCGCGGCCATGTTGCGCGCCGAGGGCCATAACGTGGTTGGCTTGACGATGCAGCTCTGGAATCAGCGCCGGCTGGCTGGTCGCGAAGGAATGCCGGAGCAGGTTCAGGGGCGCTGCTGCTCGATTGACGATGTTTACGACGCGCGCGCCGTCGCCGAAGAGCTTGGGATTCCGTATTACGTCGTGAATCACGAGGAGCGGTTTGAGCGCGATGTGGTGCGGCCATTCATTCAGGACTATCTTTCCGGACGGACGCCAATCCCGTGCAGCCTGTGCAATAACCACCTGAAGTTTGACCAATTGCTGATTACTGCGCGGCAGATTGGAGCAGACTTGCTGGCCACCGGACATTACGCCCGGTGCGAGCTTTCGCCCGAGCACAATCGCTGGCTGCTTCGCCGGGCTGCCGATCCCGCAAAGGACCAGACGTATTTTCTTTTCGGCCTCACCCAGGAGCAGCTCAGCCGGACGCGCTTTCCATTGGGCAATATGACGAAGCCTCAGGTGCGTGAGTTGGCACGGCAGCACGGACTGGCACTGGCGGAGAAGCCCGATTCACAGGAGATCTGTTTCGTCCCCGGCGGCGATTACAAGCGCTTCATTGACGCGTATCTGGTCGAGCAGGGGGAGAGCCTGCCGGACACTTCGGGCGAGTTGGTTAGCGCGAATGGCGAGGTCATGGGACATCATTCGGGCATTCACAATTTCACTGTCGGCCAGCGCAAGGGACTGGGCATCGCCACAGGCTCGCCACTATACGTCATCAATATCAATGGCGCCGAGGGGAAGGTCACCGTGGGAGGTAATGACGGCCTGCTTTCGTGCAGGCTTATAGCGCACCGGATCAACTGGATCTCGATCGATGAACTTCGCGAGCCGATTCGGGTTCAAGCCAAGATTCGTCACCGGCACCAGCCGGCTTCAGCTACGGTAGAGCGAGCGTCTCAAGATGAGGTTCTAGTCACCTTTGACGAGCCGCAACGGGCCATCACTCCCGGTCAGGCGGTGGTGTTTTACGACTGCGATCTGGTGGTGGGCGGTGGCTGGATTTCCACTTTGGCGCGGAACTAGTACAACTGATTACGTCCAGTTAGTCGATGTCTTAACGTGACCAAAGGACAGATACTTCCGGCCTGATATTCCAAACAGGATATGAACTTATGATAGAGGGGAGATGGCCAAATGGCCGTGTTCCGCCTCGGCGGCCCGGTCAGCCGGCAACACAAAATGGAACCTGCGACTGAGCCAATGAGCCCGGCCGTGTACTCGCCGACTTCCACGCCCATACTGGACGTGCTCCGTCCACTGCCGAAAGGTGAACGCTGGAAGCTGAGCGCTGGTGAGATCTTTTTTCTCAGCAGCTCATTCATCTTTTCGCTCATCATTGCCCAGGCGATCGGTCCATTGCCGGTGGATGTTGCGAAACCGGCCGCTCTGATCTCTGTCCTGCTGGCGGGCTTGGGCCTGTTCGGTCTCGCGGTTGTCGTCCATGAAATTGGGCATTTCTTGCTTGCCTGGCTGGCGGGGTTCCGCCTGGTGCGCGAGAGCAGTGGAGAACTCGGGGGCCTCAGCCACAAACTGAGCGGGTCAGAGGTAAGGATTTTTGGCTTGTTGCGGTTGCACCCAATGAAGATGGAGAATCTGCGCCACCGGCTTCTCTTGATCTCTGCGGGCGGACCGCTTGCCAGCCTCCTTGTAGCAGTGGTCGTAGAAGAGATCTCGTTTTCCCAGCCAGCCTGGCTCATCAATTGTGTCCACTTTCTGGCCGCGTGTTCGGTGTTGTTGGGGGTCGCAGCGCTGTTGCCCGACCTGAACCGCAGCGGAAAGTTTTCAGATGGCGCTCGGATGCTCATGCTGGCGAAGAACGACACGCGCGCTCAAGGCTGGCTCACAATTCTGCAGATTCAATGCGCATGGACAGAAGGAAAACTTCCGCATACCTGGCCGCAGTCATGGATTGATAGCATCACGTCATGTGACGATTCTTCCCGCGACGCCATCAATGGCCAGTGGCTGGCCTATCTCTGGGCCATGGAGCGACAGGACGTCACACGAGCAACTTCGTACCTTGAAACTGCTCTGGAAATGCCGGTTCCCGTGCTGCGTCCGCTACGGCAGAGAATCCATCTGGAAGCAGCAATTTTCCAGGCTTGGTTTCGGGAAAATTCCGCCCTGGCGCAGTTCTGGGATGCGAGACTTCACGGAACGCTTAGCCAATGGCAACGCCAAAGACTTCAAACAGCTCTTCTGTGGGCAGAAGGACAGCTCTTCGATGCCCAAGAGAAGCTCACGTCTTATCTGGCTGATTTGGCAAAGTTGCCGGAATCGCCGGAGCGCAGTTTCGCCGAATCAGGCGCGCGCGAGTGGAAGCGCCAGATGGAGTCGCGCATGCTCACGCGCGCATGGCGCAGTATCTACAGCATGTCACAGCAGGTGGAGAGCGCGACTGACGCGCTCCCGGTCCCTCGGTAACTTCGTGCTACTATCGCCCTGTGGCGGCCTCCCACAAAGCTAAGGGCAACAGAAAGCGCTCCATTCCGCGCGATTACGGGAAACAACTGGTCGTCATCACGGGAATGTCAGGCTCCGGGAAGGCCTCAGTCATGAAGGCGTTTGAGGACCTTGGTTACTACTGCGTGGACAATATGCCCATTGGTCTGGTCCCACGATTCGCCGATCTGGTGAAGCAGTCCTCGGAGATCGAAAAAGCCGCGCTGGTGACCGATATTCGGGAAGGGGAGCAACTCAGAAAGCTTCCTCAGATCATTCGCAATCTGAAGCGGCAAGTGAACACGACGGTGTTGTTTCTTGAAGCATCTGACGATGTTCTGCTGCGGCGTTTCAGCGAGACGCGCCGGCCGCATCCGCTGGGCCGGGATTCGACCGTAAAATCTGCCTTGAGCCAGGAACGCCGCATGCTGCAACCGATCCGCGACATGGCCGATATTGTGGTAGACAGTTCGCGCTTCAACGTCCACGAACTGCGCAGCCACATTACAGCAAAATTCACCCAGGGAAGCACGGAAAAGGACATTCTGATTTCCGTGATCAGTTTCGGTTATAAAAGCGGAGTGCCGCTGGACGCCGATCTTGTTTTCGACGTGCGGTTTCTTCCCAATCCTCACTTCGTTCCCGAGTTCCGGCCGCTGACAGGACGGCACCCAAAGGTAGCCAAGTACATTCGCTCCTTCCCCCAGACGCAGGAGTTCATTCGCCGGATTTCAGACCTGCTCGTCTATTTGATTCCGCATTACGTACAGGAAGGGAAGAGCTATTTAACCATCGCATTCGGTTGTACCGGCGGCCAGCATCGCTCCGTGCTGATTTCTGAAGAGGTGAAA
This sequence comes from Terriglobales bacterium, assembly GCA_035280185.1. Classification (GTDB taxonomy): domain Bacteria; phylum Acidobacteriota; class Terriglobia; order Terriglobales; family Acidobacteriaceae; genus Angelobacter. The sequence continues at coordinate 21,070 of DATEGH010000080.1, read as the reverse complement.
AAGCTGCTCGCGAAGTCTGGCTATCAGGTTAAGGTAATCCACCGCGACTGCCCAAAGTAATTAACATTACTTAATAACGACTCTCATTGCGGCGGTCCCGGATTCAGCCTTGCTCCTTTAGAATAACAGCGATGCTCACTTGCGAAATGGAGCTTTTATGCGGCAACTGGTGAGGTTGCTCGGATATCTCCGTCCTTACTGGCTTCCATTTCTCGTCTCGGTTCTGCTTCTTGCGGCAGTAGGAGCTCTGGACGCGTTCCGTATCCTGCTGCTCGGCCCGATCATTGATCAGGTTCTGAATCCCACGTCCACATCTCAGGGAATCAAGCTTTTTACGATACCCGGCACGCACGATGTGGTTGACTTGCGGCAATTCATCCCCACATACTTCCACAATCCGCTGACGATTGTTGGCCTTTGCCTGCTTGCCGCGACGGTTGTTAAAGGGATCTGCGATTACCTCGGCACCTACCTGGTGAACTACGCCGGATTCGGCCTGATCACCGATCTGCGCAATGAAATTTACGATTCCATTCTGAAGCGCTCGATCGCCTTTTTCTCACGCCATTCCACCGGCCTTCTGATTTCGACGGTGGTGAATGACGTGGAAAAAGTGCAGGTGACGCTCTCTACTGCCTTGGCCGAATTCCTGCAGCAGTTTTTCACCTTTTTGTTTACGGCGGGAGTGGTGGTCGTGCTCGGGCACAAGCTGGCGTGGGTGCTGGTGATTTTCATTCCTCTGGTCATTATTTCAGCAGGGAGAATCGGCCTTCGCGTGCGCAGCACCACTCGTACAGGCCAGGACAAGCTGGCTGACATTCAAAACATTCTGCACGAAAGCATCACCGGAAATCGGATCGTGAAGGCGTTCTCGATGGAGCGGTGGGAGAGCCTTCGGTTTCGAGCGGCCGCAAAGAAGCTCTTGCGCGCGAATTTGAAGTCCGTCGCGGTACAGGCCGTGAGCTCTCCTTTGATGGACAACATCGGCGCTATGGCGATTGTATTGCTGCTTTGGCTTGGACGAACTCAGATTAAAGCGCAGGCGAGCAGTACGGGACTTTTCCTGGCGTTCATTTTTGCCGTTTTCAAGCTGTACGATCCAGTACGCAAGTTCGCGCTGTTCAACAACAGTTTCCAGCAGGCGCTGGGAGCTTCCTCAGAGGTTTTTCGCTTTCTCGATGAACGCGACGAGATCCAGGAGCGACCTGGAGCGATCAAGCTGCCACCATTCCGCGACCGTGTGCGATTCATGGATGCCGGGTTCTCTTACGAAACCAGCAGTCCTGATGCAGAGGTCCTCTGCGGGATCAATCTTGAAGTGCCTGCCGGCGAGGTGGTTGCGATCGTAGGCTCGAGCGGAGCGGGGAAGAGCACACTGGTCCATCTAATTCCCAGATTTTTTGACGTGACCTGCGGATCCATTACTATTGACGGCTTCGACCTGCGCGACATCACGATTGATTCGCTGCGCGCGCAGATCGGAATCGTCACGCAGGAGACGATTCTGTTCAACGACACCGTGCGCAACAACATCGCTTATGGCCAGCCAGATGTCACGCCGGACGCAATCATTGCCGCTTCAAAGGCGGCCCTGGCGCATGATTTCATCGAGAAGCTGCCGGAAGGTTACGACACTGAAATTGGCGAGCGCGGCTTGCGGCTCTCCGGAGGAGAACGCCAGCGCCTTGCGATTGCTCGCGCCTTACTGAAGAACGCGCCTATCCTCATTCTTGACGAAGCGACCTCGGCCCTCGACGCGGAGTCTGAGGCGCTGGTCCAGTCGGCACTACAAAATCTGATGTCGGGACGGACCGTGTTTGTGATCGCTCACCGGCTCAGCACGGTTCGCCACGCCGACCGGATTATCGTGCTGGAGAATGGGCGCGTCGCCGATTCAGGCACCCACGAAGAGCTGCTGAGCCGTCTGGGCACCTACCGCAAATTATATGAATTGCAGTTTATGGACTTAGAGCCGAAAATGACGGAAGAGGCCACACGCTCGCTCGATTAAAAATGTCCATTCGCTCCATGACAGGGTTCGCGCAAGTGAAGTCCCAGGCAGGCGAAGGTGTCTTTTTCACCCTGTCGTTGAAATCCGTCAATCATCGTTTCCTCGATCCCCAGTTGCGGCTTCCGCCCGACATGGACGAGTTGGAAATGAAACTGCGTCGCGTGTTGAAGGACAGGCTTGCGCGCGGACACGTCGAACTCACGCTCACTCTGGAAAAGCGCGCGGAGGGGTTCGGGTTCAACCGCGAGATGGTAGGCGGCTATGTTGCGGCATTCCGCAAAGCCGCCAGCGAGTTCGGAACAGGAGGCGAGCCCGACTTGAACGCCGTCTTGCGCATGCCCGGAGCGCTGGGCGAGACGGCAGCGCTTGATGGAAATTTTCAGTCGGCAGTGTTGGGCGCGATGGAGAGCGCGATCCAGAAGCTGAACGTGATGCGCGAGCACGAAGGCGCCAGCATGGAAGCGGAAATGCGTCGCAGGCTCGGAGCTCTGGAACAGGCTACAGAAGAGGCTGCGCGGCTGCGCAGCGCCGTTTCCCTTGCGTTGCTGGATAAGGTGAGGAATCGGCTTACGGAGTTGCTGGGCAACGCGGATCCTGATCGCGTGATGCAGGAAGCGGCGATTCTAGCCGAGCGCAGCGATATACAGGAAGAGCTGGCGCGCCTTCATTCGCACATTGATCACTTCCGCAAACTTCTCGATCAGGGCGGCGAGCTAGGCAAGAAGCTCGACTTCCTCCTGCAGGAACTGAACCGAGAAGCCAACACTTTGCTGTCTAAGACGTCGGGTATCACGGGCGAGGCGCTGCGAATTACCGAATTGGGACTGCGGATGAAATCAGAAATCGAAAAATGCCGCGAGCAGGTGCAGAACCTGGAATGAGCGGAATCCTCTTCATCATCTCCGCGCCATCCGGCTCCGGGAAAACCACGTTGGTCAATGAGTTGCGCCAGTACGTCGGCAATCTGGAGTTTTCAGTTTCATATACAACTCGTGCTCCCAGAGGTAGCGAGCAGGATGGGCGGGAATACCACTTCATCTCGCGCGAGCGATTCCAACAGATGATCGGGAACCATGAGTTCCTGGAATATGCCGAAGTCTTCGGCAACTTCTATGGCACGGCCAAGGCGGTGCTCCAGGATGCGGCGCGGCGCGAGAACGATCTGCTGCTCGATATCGATGTGCAGGGAGCAGCGCAGGTGAAGCAGCGTATTCCCCAGGCTGTGAGCATTTTTGTGCTTCCACCCAGCCGAACGGAGTTGGAGTCGCGGTTACGGAAGCGCAGCCTGAGTGAAAACGTGGTATCGCAGGAGATTATTCGCCGGCGGTTGGATACGGCAAGAAAAGAGATTGAGAACTATCCCAGCTACGACTATATTCTGGTCAACGACCGTCTGGAACAGTCCACGGACCAATTGGTCGCCATTGTTCAAGGGGAAAGGGCACGGCGTTCGGGGAAACCGCCGTCATCCCAGGAAGAACAGTACTTAGAAGCGGCCAGGAAATGCCTGAAGGCGAACATGGAGGAGCAGATTCGAGGTATTCTGGCTACCTTCGACGTACCAACCACACCCGCGATCTCAACGCAGAGGTAAGAGCAATATGAAGCTCAAAGAAGGTTTCGACAGCAATTATCGTTACATTCTGGTGGCCGCCCGTCGTGCACGCCAGCTCTCCGGCGGAGCGCCCGCGCTCGTCAACACCAGCTCACGCAAGGTGTGCAAGATCGCCCAGCAGGAGCTCGATGCCGGCAAGGTGCAGTATCTGAAAGGCGAAGCTCCCGCTCCTGCGCCGCCCACAGCTCCAACAGAAGAAAAGTAGCCAAACTCCGAGCTCGAAGCCGAGCTTCGATGGGTGACGTGTCTTCTGTGCCAATTGGCCATAGTTGCAAGGCCGACTAGAATTAAGTCATGAAGGTTGCTCTGGGAGTTTCCGGGGGCATTGCCGCATATAAGGCTGCGGAACTGGTGCGGCTGCTTCAGGATAAGGGTCTGCGCGTTCAGGTCGTCATGACGCGCGCTGCCCAGGAATTCGTGCGGCCACTCACTTTCGCCGCTTTGAGTGGCGAAAAAGTGATCACCGAGCTATTCGGACCGCCTTCCGAAACCCAATCTGCCAATATCGAGTCCGCCATAGAGCACATCGCGGTGGCGCAGGGGATCGATGCTCTGGTCGTCGCACCTGCTACGGCTGACGTGATTGCCAAGCTTGCTCACGGCGAAGCGAATGATTTCCTTACCACGCTCTTCCTGGCCACCACCGCGCCTAAAGTTGTCGCTCCCGCGATGAACGTGAACATGTGGGACAACACGGCTACGCAGGCGAACATTGAAGTTCTGCGCGCTCGCGGAGTGCAGGTTGTAAGTCCAGACAGCGGCTATCTGGCGTGCGGAATGGTCGGCGCCGGGCGTCTCGCGGCTAACGACAAGATCGTAGAAGCAGTTTTAGCGGTCTTGGGCGCCATTCCTGACCTCATTGGCGAAACGGTTCTTGTGACCGCGGGCGGGACAAGGGAGCCGATTGATCCGGTGCGCTACGTCGGCAACCGCTCCAGCGGCAAGATGGGCTACGCCCTGGCCGAGGCGGCGCTACGTCGCGGTGCGAAGGTGATCCTCATCAGCGGTCCCACAAACCTTAAGCCTCCCTCAGGCGCGGAGTTCATTTCCGTTCAAACGGCGCGGGAGATGCATGTCGCGGTCCTGAATCAGTTTGGGCGCGCAACCGTGATCATCAAAGCAGCGGCTGTGGCCGATTTCACCGTGCGCAATTCCTCAAAACAGAAGATCAAGCGCGAAGGGGCTATTACGCTTGAGCTGGAACCGACGCCAGATATCCTGGCGACAGTTGCCGCTCAGAAGGGATCCCGCATTGTTGTTGGCTTCGCCGCCGAGACGCAGGACGTGCTGGAGAATGCGCGCAAGAAGATGCTGGCCAAAGGCGTGGATGCCATGGTGGTCAACGATGTTTCGCAGCCGGGCATCGGCTTTGATTCTGAGCGCAATCATGTCTCTATCCTCACGCCTGCCGACGTCGAGCACGTGCCGGAGATGACCAAGTGGGAAGTGGCGCATCGCGTGCTGGATACGGTGGTGAAATTGAGGGCAGGGCAAACTCTTCACAAATAGGAGTCCTTCTGGAAATTGCCCGGAAGCGGCGGGTGCTGAAATTCCGGCTGAAGATGCCAACTGTTCTGCGCTCCGGCCCTTATCGATTCTATTTCTACAGTCATGAACCCAACGAGCCTCCTCATATCCACGTTGATCGAGACGATCTTTCCGCGAAGTTCTTGGCTGGATCCGGTTGCGCTCGCTCGCAATTTTGGCTCTAATGCAAGAGAGTTGGGTATCTTAGAAGACATCATCAATCGTAACCAAAGCAGGCTGCTGGAGGCATGGGATGGGCATTTTGGCTTTAGGCGCGGATGAGCGCGTTTCGTCAGTTGAAATCACCGACGAAGCTCTAAGCGTGATGCTGAAAGACGGACGTACCATCACGGTACCTCTCGCCTGGTATCCGACATTGCTCCACGCATCGCCGACCCAGCGTGCCAACTGGAGGATCGCAGGCGGTGGATACGGAATCCATTGGCCCGATCTCGACGAAGATCTCAGTACTGAGGGTTTGCTGCGTGGCGCGCCCGCCGTTCCCAAAAAGGCAACCTGATCTGTCGCGTAAGCCCGCGGCGTGGATCTGGACAGGGTCGAGTATAATTGAAAATGAATTTCAATTTCATTTACCCATGCTGCAACGCCGGATTGACGATCATGCTCCTCCAACTCGCGAAGCCATGCGCGAGGCGGAGGAGATCTTCTACACGCACCTGAGGCGGGTGGGGCTCAAGCATACTGACCAGCGTGACACAATCCTGCATACCTTCCTTGAGACGCGCGATCATCTCTCGACCGATGAATTATTCCGGCTGGTGCGCAAGAAAGATACGAAGGTCGGTTTTACAACTGTTTATCGCACGCTAAAACTGCTGGCGGAATGCGGACTGGCCAGCATGGTGCCTTTTCCGGACGGGACCACACGCTTCGAGCACCAGTTCAACCGCCGCAGCCACCATCACATGGTTTGCACAGAGTGCGGCGCTTCCGTTGAGTTCTTCTCGCCCGAGGTTACGAAAATCGAGGAAGAGATCGGGCGCAAATACCGCTTTGACGCGACACGGCACAACTTCCAGATTTATGGCGTGTGCCAGGATTGCGGCAAGCGGCCTTCACGAAAACCTGTCTAAATCACGCCTGCGCTCGATGACCTCCTCCAGAACGACCTTCTCCACGGCCTGTTGTAAGTCTCCCGTTACAATTTCCGTGTGCTTAGACTGCGGCTGTACCGCAAAGGCGACTTTGCGCGCCTGGTGAAGGTTGATCACGCGTGCTTTCCCGAGGGGATCGCGTATCCGGAAGAAGAGATGCGGTCATTTCTGGAAATGCCAAGCGCAATTACTTTGATCGCCGCGGACGAGAAGAAGATCGTTGGCTTCGTGATTGCCGACCGGTTCCATTCGCGGCGATGGAGCGGCGTCATGGGGCGGATCATTACGATTGACGTGCTGCCCGAGGCACAGGGGACTGGAGTCGGGGATAAGCTATTGACGACAGCGGAGGAGAAGCTGCGCGAGTCCGGGTGCGACTACGTCTCGCTTGAAGTTGCGGTCGATAACTCGCGAGCTCTGCGCTTCTACAAAAAGCACGGTTACTCTGTGCTCAAGACTCTGCCACGGTATTATCTCGATTCCGTTGATGGGCTGCTGATGGGGAAACGACTCTCCTGAAGAACGCTTGCTCTCACCCGAATGTTAAAATCGCGAGTTTCGCTCTCATGCCATGCCTTCAGTTGCTCGCGATCTGCGGATTGCCATTGACAGCGGCGGGACGTTTACCGACTGCGTCTGGCTGGAAGCGGGAAAGCTCCGAATTCTGAAGGTGTTTTCCACGCCTTCCGATCCAGCGCAGGCCATTGGTTCAGCGGTAAACAAGATTGCCCATCGCGAGAAGAATGTAACTGTTCTGCACGGAACCACGGTTGGAACCAACACGCTGTTGCAGCGCAAGGGCGCACGGGTCGCGTTTGTGACGACCAGCGGTTTTGAGGATTCCATTGAAATTGGCCGGCAGAACCGCCCCTGCCTGTACGACTTCTTTTTTGAGAAGGACCCGCCGCTTGCTCCTGCTGATCTGCGTTTTGGAGTGCCTGAACGCACATCTGCAGAAGGAACGATCCTTGAAGAGCCCCAGCAGGAAGCGCTGGAGGATTTAGTCCGGCAGATCGCGGCGAAGGAGCCACAGGCCGTTGCTCTGAGTTTGCTGTTTTCCTTTGCCAATCCTAAGAACGAACGCGCCGTTGCCGATGCGCTCAAGCAACTCGATATTCCACTCTCTGTCGCTCACCGGATTTTGCCCGAGTTCCGGGAATATGAACGCGCCAGCACGGTGCTGGTGAACGCCTACCTGCAGCCGGTGATGCAGCAGTATCTGGAACGGCTGGCGAAACACGCGAACGCGCAGAACCGGTCGCGGGTGTTCGTGATGCAGTCGAGCGGTGGAATTACTTCGCTTGCCACTGCGGCCGCTCAGCCTGTTCGGACGGTGCTCTCCGGACCTGCAGGCGGCGTGGTGGGCGCGTCGGAAGTTGCGCGGCTGAGCGGGATGGAGCGCATCATCACCTTTGATATGGGTGGAACTTCCACTGATGTTGCGCTGGTGGATGGGAATCCGACTACCACGAATGAGGCCGACGTCGCGGGCCTTCCTATTCGTGTGCCGGTGCTTGATATCCACACGGTTGGCGCAGGCGGAGGCTCGCTGGCGAGGTTCGATCTTGGCGGTGCGCTGCGCGTTGGGCCGGAGTCTGCCGGAGCCGACCCCGGACCGATCTGCTATGGCAAAGGAGAGCGGCCTACAGTCACGGATGCAAATCTTCTTCTGGGGAGACTGCCGGCCGATCAGTTTCTGGGCGGAGAATTCAAGCTGGACGTAAGCCGAACGCGGGAACTCGTTCGCCGCTGGCTTAAGGGGAACGGCAGCCGTTTATCGTTGGAAAGCTTTGCCGCGGGCGTGATCCGCGTGGTGAATGCGAACATGGAAAAAGCCATTCGCGTGGTGTCGGTGGAGCGGGGGCACGATCCTCGACGATTTGCGCTGGTTGCATTTGGCGGCGCGGGGGCGATGCATGCCTGCGAACTGGCGCGGGCGCTGCGGATTCCTCGTGTGCTGGTGCCGTCGTGTCCGGGAGCGCTTTCCGCGCTGGGAATTCTGATCAGCGATGTGGTTAAAGATCGATCGCGAACGGTGCTGCTGCGGGCCCGTGAACTCCCAAGCCAGGGGATGGAGCGCGTCTATTCCGAACTTCAGGGCGTTATAGCAGCAGAGCTGAAGCATGAACAATGGGAAGGCGAGGTCCATTTCGAGCGCAGCGCCGATCTGCGCTATCAGGGGCAGGCCTTTGAGATCAGCCTGGTCTACGGGGCCGACCTGCTGGAGCGCTTCCATGCCGAGCACAAACGGCGTTACGGGTACAGCAGCCCCGATCGTGAGATTGAAATCGTTACATTGCGCATGCGAGGGCGTATCGGTTCGGCCGAGAAGATCGAGCGCCTGAAGGTCCAGCAAGAGACAGGGACTTTGAAACGAGGTTCAGCCCAGGTGTGGTTTGACGGCGACAAACTCCGCACGGAAGTTCTGCCGAGAACGGAATTGCGGACGGGAAAAACGTACAGAGGCCCGGCCATTATCACGGAGTACAGCGCCACCACGGTTGTTCCGCCGGGAATGCGTTTTAGAGCTGATCATGCGGCAAATCTGGTGATTGAAGTCGAATAAAAAGGCGCTCCTGGCAAGCGCCCGTTTTGATAGCTGATCGCGTCTCCTATGCGGCTTTGTCTTTGTCGCGATCGATGTCTTTGTCTTCGCCCCGCGTGTCATCTGCGGCGTCACGGGCTGCGTCTTTCATTCTTCCCATGGCATTGCGCGCTTTGCCCTTCAGTTGGTCCATCGCGCCTTCGCTCTGGGCTTCCTTGTCCCCGGTCCATTCACCTGCCTGCCGCTTGATGCGGCCCGCAACGTCTTCAGCTTTCCCTTTGATCCTGTCCTTATCCATAAAGCCATCCTCTAGTTTGGGTTTCTAGCGCTTTCCGTCTTGATCTGGGTCACACAGCGGTCCTGCGTCCGCTGATGAGTTGAAAAATCAAAGCAATCAGCGCCAGAACCAGCAGAATGTGAATGAACCCGCCCATCGTATAGCTGCTTACAACGCCCAGCAGCCACAGAATCAGCAGCACTACAAAGATTGTCCAAAGCATGTCACCACCGCCTTGCTTGCAACCCTGTCCCTAGTAATGTTGGACGGCCATTGCGGAAGGCAGGTTGTCATCAATCGAGAGTTGCGGCAGCGCCGAACGCCGGCTGCATATATATTGTTTTGCGCATGAAGGTGGCAATCCAGGGAGAGCGCGGATCGTTCAGCCACCAAGCTGCGCTCAAACTGCTGCCCAGAGCACAGGTGCTGGCGTGCGCGCGATCGTCGCAGGTGTTTGACGCGTTGGATTCGAAACAGGCCGGAGCTGCTGTGATCCCTGTCGAAAACACGCTGGCCGGTCCGGTGGGTGAGCATCTGGATCTGCTATTGGAACGGGATGTTTTTGTCCAGCAGGAATTGCTCCTCAAGATCGAGCACAACCTGATTGCGGCGCCGCGAGTGAAGCTGAAGGACCTGCGCCGCGTGATGTCGCATCCGGTTGCGCTGGATCAGTGTCGAAGATTTTTTCAGACTCACAAACAAATTGCGGCGACGCCGTTTTACGACACGGCCGGAAGCGTGAAGCATGTGATCTCCGAAAATCTTCTTGATGCGGCAGGAATTGCCAGCCTTCAAGCGGCAAAGGAGTACGGCGGCACTGTTCTCATGAAAAACCTTGAAGATGACCGGCAAAACGTTACCCGCTTCTTTCTCATCCTAAAAAGTAGGAAAAGGGTCGCGGGCGCCGATAAGACCTCACTGGTCTTCTCCCTGAAAAACGTTGCTGGAGCATTGTTCCGGGCTTTGAGTGTTTTTGCTTTGCGCGACCTGGATCTAAGCAAGATTGAGTCGCGTCCGGTTCGCGGCCGGCCTTGGGAATACAGGTTCTTTGTGGATGTGCTCCGCGGGGACGACGAAGCCATGCGCAATGCACTGCGGCATCTGGAGGAGGTGGCAGGTTTCGTGAAGGTGCTTGGAGTCTATCCGCGGGCAAGGTAACGATGCCGAAGGTAAGTTGCCCTGTCTCAGGCGAGTCGACTAGAATCCGTCACCGGTTCGGCAGGCGAGGGCGATTGCATCTTTTGGGGAGCATGGGTCATCAATATGTGAGCGTATTATTATCAAGGATGAACTATGGCTGCAGAAAAACGCAATAATGTCATACCTTTAGAGACGAAACCCGGGCCGGAAAAACCGCCCGAAATCAACCAAAACGTGGTTCCGGTGCTGCCGGTTCGCGATACGGTTTTGTTCCCTCACGCGGTCCTGCCTCTGACCGTCGGGCGCGAAAGCTCGATCAATCTCATTAACTCTCTGGGCGAAGAGAAGACCATCCTGGTGGTGGCGCAGCGGGAAGCCCGTGTGGATTCCCCCCAGCCGACCGATCTCTACAACATCGGCACGCTGGCTACGGTGCACAAAGTGGTGAAAATGCCCAACCAGAGCCTTTTCGTCTTTACGGAAGGGCTGCAGCGGGCGAAACTCGGCGAATTCTCGCAACTGACCCCCTTTATGCGCGCCAGTCTGGACCTGCTCGACGATAACGAGCCGGAGCAGGACCCGGAGACGGAAGCTCTGCAGCGCAATGTTTTGACTCTCTTCCAGCAGATTGTTGCGGGTTCGCCGACTCTCTCCGACGAGCTCCAGACCGTGGCCATCAACATTGAAGAACCGGGGCGGCTGGTGGATTTCGTGGCCTCGTCGCTGCCATTCCTTTCGACGAAGGACAAGCAGGAAATTCTGGAGACGTCCGACGTTCGCAAGCGGCTGCAGGCCATCAACCATCATCTGGCGAAAGAGCTGGAAGTGCAGCAACTGCGCAACAAAATCCAGACTGAAGTCCAGGACCAGGTGCAACAATCGCAACGCGAGTACTACCTGCGCGAGCAGATGAAAGCGATCCAGAAGGAATTGGGCGAGCAGGATGAAGCGCAGCGCGATGTTGAAGACCTGCGCCAGAAGATTGAAGCCGCCGGCATGCCAGAGGAGGTAAAAAAAGAAGCGCTGAAGGAGCTGAACCGGCTGGGCCGCATGTCGCCCATGGCAGCCGATTACTCGGTCACGCGCAATTACATCGAATGGCTGGCCGTGCTGCCGTGGTCGAAATCAAGCGGCGTAACGGTGGACATCAACAAAGCACGCGAAATCCTGGATGCGGACCACTACGACCTGAAGAAGGTGAAAGACCGCATTCTGGACTATCTGTCTGTGCGGCGGCTCAAGCCGTCGATGAAGGGGCCGATTCTTTGTTTCGTGGGACCTCCGGGAGTAGGGAAGACGTCGCTCGGGCGCTCGATTGCTCGCGCTCTGGAACGGAAATTCGTTCGCATCTCACTGGGTGGGGTGCACGACGAGGCCGAGGTTCGCGGACACCGGCGTACTTACATCGGCGCTTTGCCGGGACAGATCATTCAGGGCATCCGGCGGGCAGAAACCAACGATCCGGTTTTTGTGCTGGATGAGGTAGACAAACTCGGTCGCGACTTCCGCGGCGATCCGTCTTCTGCTCTGCTGGAGACGCTCGATCCGGAACAGAACTCCACGTTTCGCGACAATTATCTCGACGTGCCGTTTGATCTTTCCAAGGTGCTTTTCATCTGCACAGCGAACATGCTGGATACGATTCCGGAGCCGCTGCGCGACCGCATGGAGATTATCGAACTCCAGGGCTACACGGAGGACGATAAGTTCCACATTGCAGAGCGTTACCTGATTCCGAAGCAGATTGAAGAGAACGGCCTGACCAAGGAACAGATTGAAATTGGGGAAGATGCCGTCCGCTTCGTGATCCGGCACTACACGCGTGAAGCCGGCGTGCGCAACCTGGAACGGAACATTGGAGCGCTGTGCCGCAAGCAGGCGCGCCGGATTGCCGAAGGGAAGGACGAAAAGTTGGTCGTCACGCGCGATGTGATACAGGAATTTCTCGGCGGCATCAAGATCCGCATTGACACCGAAATTGCCGAGCGCACGAAGCGGTCAGGAGTCGCGGTTGGGCTGGCGTGGACGCCTTCGGGCGGCGACATCCTGTTCATTGAAGCCAACAAGATGAAAGGCAAAGGCGGCTTCATGATGACCGGGCAGTTGGGAGAGGTGATGCGCGAATCCATGCAGGCCGCGCTGACCTGGGTGCGTTCCAACGCGACGCGGCTGGGTATTGATGAAGAGTTCTTCAAAGATCACGACATCCATATCCACGTGCCGGCCGGAGCTATTCCTAAAGACGGACCTTCAGCGGGAGTGACGATGGCGACAGCGCTGGTTTCGCTGCTGACCGATCGTCCGGTGCGGCCTTTGACGGGCATGACGGGCGAAATCACGCTGAGCGGCAACGTGCTGCCCATCGGCGGGGTGAAGGAGAAATTCCTGGCGGCCAAGCGAGCCGGCGTGAAGGACGTGCTCTTCCCGGCGGAAAACCGCATGAACGTGGATGAAGATCTGACACCGGAACAACTCGATGGCGTGAGTCTCCATTTTGTCAGCACTATCGAAGAGGTGCTGGAAATCGCTCTGCCGACTTCCAAGCAGGAAGAGCGGCAGGACGAGGAAGTACGCGAGCGCGTGCTGACGAATGTGAGCTAATCGTAAGAGAGCAATTCAGGGAGCCGGGCTTTTGGCCCGGCTTTTCTTTTGCCCATCGATAAAGAGATCTGATAGCGGTGATAGAAAGAATGAGAGATGAGCGCGAACCAAGGGCGGTTAGCGATTGCGCAACGTCGTGGCGCGGGGGCCTGGCCACCAGCCCGAGGGCCTCGCAGATGCTCATCAACGCCCTTACCGCAGGACAGAATGCCAAGATCTACGGGCCTCTCATCGCGGCCGAAATCCAGAAGTCACAGCAGCAGGAGCAGGACAACCAGCAAGCTGACCAGACTTACTCGGAACTCACTGCGAAGTAGCGTAGCCTGTCTTTTCTGTGCTGCCTTCACCCTTCGCGATAGCACATATGTGAGTCGCAGCTTTGTCGAGGTCTGCAAGAGAACCGGACAGCACCCTTGGAAACATTGTCCAATCCGAATCCTTCAGCGAGACCTTGCCATTGTCTTCAGACACGCTCAGATTGAGAGCTAGCCTGTTTTGCGCAGATGAAAACTCCTGCATCGAGGCGGAGCTTGAATCTGGACCGTAGTATCCCTGGAAAAACTTAATTCCGTGACAGGCCGGGTTGCTGGCAAAAGCCGTCAAGAGTCTATTTTCTATTTCGGAATTTAGGACTCCCGGCTCATCCATGCATGGCATGTGCATCTTCCCACCTAGCGCGAGCACTGCCGCCTGCATCTTTGCTGGCATATTCCTATCCTGGTCATGTTGGGATTGAAGCCTATAACAACCTTGGGCTACCCAGTCCTTCCCGTGGTGGCCGTCGAAAGCAACGGTGATCACCTTTGGTTGGGTGCGGCAACCGGCCAGAGCGAACAACAACGTCGAGATTAAAAGAACTCTGGTCACTTTGTCTCGGGCCTGATATCTACGATCGTGAACTTCAGCTTGATTTCTTTACCCTGGTTGCCACCTTTTCGAGCTCTGATAGTCATCTGGTTCTTTTTTATCGTTGCCGGGAACTCATCTCCATCGAAATGCAGCCATTCGCAGTAACGATATACAGCGCTTCGGAACGGGACACCTGAGCATGTGATCGTGTAGCGATTTCCCTGGGCCTCGACTACTTCCGTGATATCGATCCAATCGAAGCCGCCGACCGTGCTGCAGTTGACGACAGGACCTCCGCTATAACAGGTCGTATGGCGTCCGTTGGAAGCGCTGAGGAGCACATCGTGAGAAACCGCTTTTACGGTTAGCGATTCTTCCGGAGCCTTCTTCGCCGAAGTTCCAAGCGACAAGCATGCGAGCAGAGCGATAGCGGTCAATTTCATTGATATGGGTGTTTAACGCCTAATTTTGTGGGAGTGCGCGTAGCTTATCGCATCGCGTCAGGTTTTTCAACCTCCTTTTTCGCCCGCATTGGGCAAGAGAACTTTGGTCGCGATTTAGTTCCTTCGACTCGCCGCAAACAGCCGCTCGCTTATCAGATGGTGCATCGAGCCGCGTCAGCGGGCGCTGCGCCCGCGCTCGCGTACTTGCAGTTGTCGCCGTTGCCGACTGGCGGTGCGCCGGATTTCCAACAATTGTTGGACGATCTGGGCAATCTGCATGGGTTGCTAGGGAATCCGGAAGGCTTCCGGTTTCGGCTGATTGAGCTATTGGTGAAGCCGACGAAGAGTTTTGCCGCTGTTGCAGATTTGCCGAAGGGCCATCCGGAGACAGCTGCGGTAGTGAAACGTGCATTGCGGGGAGACGCGCTGCTTGAGTTCGAAGGCGCACGGGAGTATGTGGTGGGAACGACTCGGGCTGTCAGCGCTGGAGGATATTGAGCTTGGGCGGAGCAGATTCCTCACCGCTAAAGCGGTTCGGAATGACAAGAGCCTAAGTTGCTATCAGGTTCGCGTCATTTGATCGCGACCGCCAAGGTGTCGTGGTGCTCGCGGATGAAGCGACGCAGATACGGGCCGATCTGGCTCGGAGAATCGAAACCGGCCGCCTTGGCTGCGGCTTGCTGATCTTGCGCGGGAACATCGGCGCTTGAAGCGTAGTGCTTCAGATCGCGATAGACGCCGATGGTGAAGATGTCCCACGGCGCTCCCTGATCACGGACAAAGATGAAATTCTCCGGCTGCTTGAGCGCTCCGGCGTAGGCGTTTTCCATTTCGCGCTCGCGATAGAGCTGCTGGAATTGACCCGGCAAAGCAACGAACATCTCCACATGAAAGAAGCCGCCATCGGCAAAGGCTTTTCGCAATTGATCCAGCGGGGGACCATAGACGAAGAGGTCCTCCTGCCAGGCGATGTTTCCTTTTATCGCTTCGCTGGTGGGCTGCTCGGCTTTTGAACGCTTGCTGATGCGCTCCGGCTGGTAGTACTGCGCGTAGCTGCCCATAGGGTAGAGAATCATCAGGTCCCAGTGGTCACCCTGGCTGTGGCGCATCCACAGCGGAGCTTCATCGCCGGCCGTCTGCAATGCAGTCGCGCGAGTTTTGTAAAGGTCGATCAAGTCCATCAACTTGCCAGGCGCAGCCTGCACCAGTGTGACTTTATAGAGGTACGGGGCATCGGCTGCGGATGCGGGCGTTGCGCAACAGCTCACGAGCGCAACACACAACGTGAACAACGAAAAGTTGTGCTGCCAGAATCGGGAAGAAGTGTGTCGTAAAGCGATTGCTGCATTCATGGGTAATTGCGTGTCTCCGCAGCGGATGTTACCTTAAGAAGTTTGCATTGTGAACGGATTTTCATCCGTGGAGGATTCATGGCGTCTTCATATAACGGCTCCGCTCTGCCGGGCAGCGGCAAGCCGATTACCTTCAGCAACGGCAAGCTTCAAATTCCGGACAATCCCATTATTCCCTACATCGAAGGCGACGGAACGGGCCGCGACATCTGGGCCGCTTCCGTGCGCGTCTTCGATGGGGCAGTCGAACGAGCCTATTCGGGAAAGCGGCGCATTCACTGGTTCGAGGTCTTTGCGGGTGAGAAAGCATTCACGAAACTTAAAGATTGGCTGCCGCAGCAGACCGTGGACGCTATCCGCGATCTGCACGTCGCGATCAAAGGACCGCTGACGACGCCAGTGGGCGGCGGGATCCGTTCGCTGAATGTCGCGTTGCGCCAGATTCTCGATCTCTATGCCTGCATCCGTCCGGTGCGCTATTACCAGGGCGTGCCTTCGCCGGTGAAGCATCCGGAGCAGCTCAACGTGGTCATCTTCCGCGAGAACACGGAAGACGTCTATGCAGGAATCGAGTGGAAAGAAGGAACGCCTGAAGTCAAGAAAGTGATTGACTTCTTGAACAACCAAATGCTCTCGGGGACGAAGAAGCGCATTCGCGAAGATTCGGGAATCGGCATCAAGCCAATCTCCATCACCGGCACCAAGCGGCTGGTGCGCATGGCCATTCAGCACGCGCTCAAGAACAATCGCCGCTCGGTGACGCTGGTACATAAAGGCAACATCCAGAAATTCACGGAAGGCGCGTTCCGCGAGTGGGGTTATGAAGTGGCACGCGACGAATTCCGCGAGCACGTGGTCACCGAACGAGAGAGCTGGATTCTGGACAACAAAGACAAGAACCCGAATCTTACGGTGGAGCAGAACGCAGCCATGATTGAGCCCGGCCTGGAGTTTGCTCCGGAGAGTTTCCGCAAGGAGCTTTACACTGAAGTGAAAGGCGTGCTGGATTCGATTGGCATGTCGCATGGGAATGGCGCATGGAAAAAGAAGATCATGATCAACGACCGCATCGCCGATTCGATCTTCCAGCAGGTGATTACGCGGCCGGCGGAGTACGACATCCTGGCGACGCCCAACCTCAACGGCGACTACATCTCGGACGCTTGCGCGGCGCAAGTGGGCGGGTTGGGAATTGCTCCGGGAGCCAACGTCGGCGATCAGCACGCGGTGTTCGAAGCCACGCATGGAACCGCTCCGAAATATGCGGACAAGGACGTGATCAATCCCGGTTCGGTGATGCTCTCCGGCGTGATGATGCTGGACTACATGGGCTGGAGCGAAGCCGCGCGCCTGATCGAGACTTCAATCGAGGCGACGATCCAGCAGAAACTGGTGACGTACGACTTTGAGCGGCTGATGCCGGGCGCAACCAAGGTCAAGACCAGCGAGTTCGCCACCAATATCATCGACAACATGGTGGACCGCCGTAAGAAAACGGCTGTTTAGAGACATCATTTATTTCATAGGAAGGAATTCATGCGCAAGAAAGTGACGATTGTAGGCGCGGGCAATGTTGGCGCGACAGCGGCCCATTGGATCGCGGCAAAAGAACTGGCTAATGTGGTACTGGTTGACGTGCTTGAGGGCATTCCGCAGGGCAAAGGGCTCGATCTGTTGGAGGCCATGCCGGTGGAGAAACGCGATTGCTTTGTGCTGGGCACCAACGACTATGCCGATACGGCGAACTCTGACATTGTGGTGATCACGGCCGGGATTGCGCGCAAACCGGGCATGAGCCGCGACGACCTGCTGAACACGAATTTTAAGATCATGCAGGACGTGATCGGCAAAGTGGCGGCCAATTCTCCCAATTGCATTCTCATCGTGGTTTCAAACCCGCTGGATGCGATGTCACAGGCGGCGTTCAAGCTGAGCAAGTTCTCGCGTAACCGCGTGCTGGGGATGGCAGGCATTCTCGACTCCAGCCGCTTCCGTACCTTCATCGCGCAGGAGTTGAAGGTCAGCGTGGAGAACGTGACGGCATTCGTGCTCGGCGGACACGGCGACACCATGGTTCCGCTGCCGCGCTATTCCACCGTGGCCGGAATTCCGATCACGGAACTCATTCCCAAAGATCGGCTGGACAAAATCGTGCAGCGCACGCGCGAAGGCGGCGCCGAGATCGTGAAATATCTGAAGACGGGCAGCGCCTACTATGCGCCGTCCGCATCGGCCACGGAGATGGTGGAGGCCATCCTGAAAGACAAGAAGAAGATTGTCCCGTGCGCTGTGTATCTGCAAGGGGAATATGGGATCCGCGACCTGTTTGTCGGAGTGCCGTGCAAGCTGGGCGCAAACGGTTTGGAGCAGATCATTGAGATCAAGCTGACGGATGAAGAGCAGGCCGCGTTGCGCAAGAGCGCGGATGCGGTGGCCGAACTGGTGAAAGTCATCGGCGTGTGAGACGACGGCTATGCGTCGCAATTTGTGGCTGATCTACGCGGCAGCATGGCTTCGCTCCTTCGGCATTGGATTTCTCGGAGTGGTGCTCGGCGTTCTGCTGTTCCGTCGAGGCTTTTCTTCAACTGCGATTGGTTTTGTAGTTGCCGCAGGATTGGCCGGCGCGGCGGCAGGAACTGTATTCATCACCTGGCGCGCCGATCGCATCGGCCGCAGGCGTACTCTGGTGGCGCTCTCCGCCCTCACTTCCGTAGGAGCCGCTGCGCTAATCTTCAATCTTCCTGTGCCGGCGCTGGTTGCTCTCTCGTTTGTGGGAATGGTGAACGGCATGGGCAAGGACCGCAGCGCGGCCTACGCGCTGGAGCAGGCGGTGATTCCCGGCCTGGTGTCGGATCAGGCGCGAACCTGGACGCTGGCGTGGTACAGCCTCGTGCTCGACGCCAGCGGGGCGTTGGGAGCGCTCGCGGCCGGTATACCGACTCTGGCGGCGAGACGCTGGGGAGTGGACCTGGGCCGCTCTTACTTCGTTTTGCTGATTGGGTACGCGGTCCTCAACGTGATCAGCGCCGGATTTTATCTTTTTCTTTCTGCGGAGGTGGAGGTCTCGCGCGCCACGTTGCCGGAGATTGCCGGGAAAGCAATTTCCGCGGAAGGGAAGAGCACAGTCCGCCGCATTTCCAGATTGTTCTTCATCGATGCTTTTGGCGGGGGATTTCTCGTGAATGCGATCGTTGCTTACTGGTTCTTTCGCAGGTTCGGAATCGCGGAAAGCGGTCTGGCTGTGCTGTTCTTTGCAGTTCACGTGCTGAACGCGCTTTCGCATCTGGGCGCGGCCTTCCTGGCAAAGCGAATTGGGTTGCTGAAGACGATGGTGTTCACGCATTTGCCGTCCAGCATTTTCCTGATCCTGGTTCCGCTGGCGCCGACTGCAACCTGGGCCATCATTTTATTTCTGCTTCGTGAGTCGCTGGTGCAGATGGATGTGCCAACGCGGCAGTCATATCTTGCAGCAGTAGTGAAGCCTTCGGAGCGCACCTACGCCAGCGGGATCACGAACCTGACGCGCAATGGAGGATGGGCGGCAGCGTCGTCGCTGGCAGGAATCTTCATGCAGCAGGTGGCGTTTTCTGCGCCGCTGATGCTGGGAGGCGGGTTGAAAATTGTCTACGACCTGCTGTTGTGGCGCGGGTTCCGCCATGTGAAGCCTCCAGAGGAGCAGATCAGCGTTCCCGGGGCAAAGTGAGCAGATCGCGGATCTCATCGAGCCGGTGCTCCATCAGCTCGGAAAGCGCGGACTGTTTGTGGCCCATCATGATGAGCTTGAGCGAGACGAGAAAAACTCCCGATTCCAGCAGCAGGTCGTGCGTTACGCCCTTCGTAAAAAGCGCTATCAGAAAGAGCAAGAACGTGACCGCAATGACCATGACCGACCATGGATCGTGATATGCAACCAGCTTTTTGAACATCCGCAGCCTCCAGTATCTCCCACGCGAAATCGTTGCGCCAACCAGGTTCAAGAACTATGCTTCCATAACACAGGAGGAAGATGCCATGTTTTCCTTCAGAGCAGCAGTGGTTCTGGCCGCCATTGCGGTTGGTTCGAATGGAGCGCTTTTTGCGCAACAGCGAAGCTCCGATACCGGCGTGTTCCGGGTGAAGTCGCAACTCGTAATGGTCGATGCGCAAGTGGTCAACAAGAAGACCGGACGGGCAGTGCGAAACTTGAAACAAGATGATTTTCAACTCTTGGAAGATGGTCTTCCACAACCGATCACCGCGTTCAGCCAGGATGAGCAGCCGCTCTCCGTGGTGCTGCTGTTCGATCTCACGGACAGCGTGCGTCCGGTGCTGAAGGCGCTGGCTGCAGGCGCGCTTGAGGCGCTGCAACACTTGAAGCCGGAAGATCGAGTTTGTGTGATGGCGTATTCGGCTTCTGTGCAGATGGTTCAGGATTTCACCACCGACCGCGAACTTGCGGCACGCGCTGTGGAAACTGCCGGAGAGATGAAGAGCGATGAAGCCGCTTTCTTCAATGAAGGCATTTATCAGGCGGCAGATTGGCTGGCGCGATACAGCGCTCCTGCGAGCCGGCACGTGATTATTTGGTTCACGGATGATGTCCCAAACTTTCCTTCCGATGACGTGCGCGCGCGCTACGGACAGAGCCTCGGGAAGGCCGCGCTCCACACGGAGAAGGAAGCGCGCGAAGAGTTGTTGCGGACCGATGTCTCGGTTTACACGCTGCTGGAGCAAAGCGAGATCTCAGAGGAACAGGCGGCGAGCCGGCAATCGAATCTTTTCGCAACCAAAGTAGCTGCGATGCAGAACCCTCCGGGCGACGTGCACAAATATGCAAAGATCAGCGGAGGTTCGGTGGTCGAAGCCGATCGCAAGCATGCTCCGGAACGTCTGGCCAAAGTAATTGACGACATCAGAATGCGCTACAGCCTGGCTTATCATCCGCCGGGCGCGAAGCCGGCAGGAAAATTTTGCACAATCAAAGTGAAAGTCTCTCGCGAAGCAGGAAAAGATCTGCTGGTGCAAGCCAAGCAGGGTTACTATCGCTGAGCCCGGCTACTCTTCCGGAGCGGATGTCAACACGGCCGCGCTGTTGATGCCGGAGACAATTTCCGGAATGATTCCCAGCTTCATGTAGATGGGATGCACTAAGGCGCGCAGTTTTCCCAAACGCAACGCGAACAATCCCGCACCCGCGATGCAGCATGCGCCGCCCAATGCCAGAGCGGCCGGCGCACCGATTCTGGCGGCGACGGCTCCTGAGATCAGGCTTCCGAAGGGCATCATGCCGACGATCGCGACCGTGTAGTAGCTCATCACCCTACCGCGCTTATCGTCTGGCGTGATGGTTTGCAGGATGGTATTGCTCGAGGCCATGTGCTGCATCATTCCCAGTCCGACAAAGAACATCAGCAGCAACGAGAGCCAGAGCAGACGCGAGAATGAGAACGCGACCAGTCCGGCGCCGAAAAGCGCGGAAGCCATCACGATCAATTTGCCCAAGCCAAGTACGCTCTTACGCGCTGCCAGAATTACGGCTCCCGTGAGCGCGCCGACGCCGGTTGAGCCCATGAGAAATCCCAGAGTGTGCGGGCCGCCGTGAAGAATGGTTCCGGC
>DATEGH010000079.1:0-18827 GCA_035280185.1 Terriglobales bacterium | reverse complement strand
CGGGGAGTTTACCTTTTGCACCCTTGGCGATCCGCTCGATCTGGACAAGATTCTCACCGGCGAGTCCCTTCCCGATTACGAAACAATCGGGGCGTGGCTGTTTCACACGGCCACAGGCGAGCCTCTGGACGCGAGCAAAGTCCAGCAAAAGAAGTGGTACCTGGGCGAGAGCAGCGCTTATCACGCGTGGCTAGTGTACGAGCCTGACCTGAATTTCCTGAAGTCCAACAAAGCTGCTCTGACGCTGGAATTGGCGGAAAAGATTTTTCAGGATAAAGCACACAAGGGAAAGCGGCATCTGGTGTTTGCCCCCGCCAAATACGTCCCGAATAAGATCCTGCTGCCGATGCGCGTGGAATATGCGCCATTGCCATTCGCGCTGTATCGCATGGAGAAGGACTGATGGAGCTCAAGGATTTCCAGCAGCAGAAGGTTGTGGACGTTCTGGACCGATATCTGGATGAGCTTCGCGCTCAGGAGGCAAAGGCAGAGAAGATCCGCGCGGCCAACGAGGGCCAACCAGACCCGGATTTGAAAGTGCCGATGCCGGATTTCCCGCGAATGGCCTGGGAGGAAATGCAGAAGGCGAACCTTCTGCCACCTTCTCGCTGGCATATCCCATATAACGGGCGCAAAGAGGGGATAGGGAACGAGGTTCCCAGCATCTGCCTGAAAATCCCCACCGGCGGCGGGAAGACGCTGCTTGCGGCCCATTCTGTTTCCCACATCATGGGGCGGTACTTGCGGCGCAATCATGGATTTGTGTTGTGGATTGTTCCCAACGAGGCGATCTACACGCAGACCAAAAAGCAGCTTACGAATCGCGAGCATCCGTTCCGGCAGACGCTGGACCGGGCGGCGGCGGGCCGGGTGAAGATTCTGGAGAAGGATGATCCGCTTCACATCCTTGACGTAGAAAGCCATCTCTGCGTGATGTTGCTGATGTTGCAATCGGCCAACCGGCAAACCAAAGAGACGCTGAAATTTTTTCGCGATCGCGGCAACGTGCATGGTTTTTTCCCCGCTGCGGATGACATACAGGCCCATTTTGAGCTGCTGGGCCGGGTCCGAAATCTCGACTGTTATGGGAATCGCGACAACCTGGGGGCCATTGCCAAGGAAAGCCTGGGAAATGTAATGAGGGTGCTGCGCCCGGTGGTGGTAATGGACGAGGGGCACAAGGCCTATACAGCGAGCGCCATGGAAACGCTGTTCGGGTTCAATCCGTGCTTTGTGCTGGAACTCTCAGCCACACCGAAAGAGAATGCAAACTGGCTCGTGGATATTCGCGGTTCCGATCTACAACTGGCGGAGATGATCAAGCTGCCGATCAACGTCATCGTCAAGGCCGGCGAGGATTGGAAGCTTTGCCTGCGAGAAAGCGTGGACCAACTGAATCTGCTGCAAAAACATGCAACAGAGTTGCAGGCGAATAGCTCGCGGTACATCCGCCCGATTCTTCTGGTGCAGGTGGAGCGCACAGGGAAAGAGCAACGCGAGAAGAACCTAATCCACTCGGAAGATGTCCGAGAGCATCTTCTGAACTTGGGCTTCGAGCAATCAGCAGTTGCGGTCAAGACGTCTCAGATGAACGAACTGAACGACCCGGAGAATATTGACCTCTTGAGTCCGGGTTGTGCTGTGCGGGCCATCATCACGAAACAGGCGTTGCAAGAAGGCTGGGACTGCCCTTTCGCATACATCCTTTGCTCTCTGGCGGCCAGCCATAGCAAGAATGCCATGACCCAATTGGTGGGGCGGATTCTTCGCCAGCCAGACACCAAGTACACATCGGACGCACTGTTAAACGAAAGTTACATCTTCTGTCACCATGTAAAAACGAAAGAGATAATCGAGGCGATTAAGAAAGGGCTTGAGAAGGACGGGATGGCGGACATGGCAGGCCAAGTGCGCGAGAGCAAGCCAGGCGAAACGGCCAAGCAGAAACGCAAGATTCCGCGCAGAGAGAAGTTCAAGAACCTGGATATCTACCTGCCATTGGTGAATTGGGTGGAGCAAGCGAATGCCCGTCCGCTGGACTACGAGCAGGACATTCTTTATCGGCTTGACTGGTCGGAACTCAAACCCGAAGCTCTGGCGGGAAAATTAGCCCAGGAAGTGGACGCAGAGAAGAGCCGCACGATCAGGCTAAGTCTCGCAGAGGGAAGCGACTTTCTGAGTACGGCGGAGATAAAGGCGATTGCAGAAGTCCTTGCATTTGACCCGGTCTACGCGACACGCTCGATCACGGACATTATCCCCAATCCCTGGCGGGCCCGCGAGGTGATCGAACGCTTGCTCACTGCATTGCAGAAGCGGGGTTTTGATGAGACTAAGCTGGGAACTGCTTCAATTTACATTCTGGAGGAGTTGCGAAAGTGGGTGCAAGAGCAACGAGATCTTCTGGCTGAGAAGCAGTTCATGGACGATGTCGCGGCGGAAAGGATTCAGTTCCGGCTACGGGCTGACCGCGACCTCTGGAAAATGCCAATGGAGATGGAAACGGGCCGTGAAGAGATTGCCATGCAGGTCCCGCGCAATTCAGGCGGTCCACTCGAACGGAGCCTTTTCAGCCCGGTTTACTACGATGACTTCAACGGCGACGAGAGAGAATTCGCCTGCTATCTGGACGAGAAAAACGCGTTGCGCTGGTGGCATCGCAACGTTGCGAAGAGCGGATATGGAATTCAGGGATGGAAGAAGAACCGCGTGTATCCGGATTTTATTTTTGCACGTGAACGAACAGAAAAGACAGACCGGATCTTTGTGTGGGAAATGAAAGGGCTTCAGCTTGAGGGTAATCTGGACACGGAGTACAAGCGAACGCTGCTGCGGCTGTTAAGCGAACACTACCGGGCCGAAGATGGCGTCAAAGCCGGAACACTTCAGTTGGTTGGACAAGCGGGCGAGGAAGTTGAGTGCGATCTTGTATTAATGGATGAATGGAAAACTGAAGTGAATAAGAAATGGCAGGAGTCCTAGCGGGCGCCCCGGATTGAAACCCGGGCTTTCACCCCGATGAATTGGCTGCATCGCCCTGGGCGGCAACGGGGACAATGTACGTTTTCGCGGCGGGGCATTGGCCTATTTCGTAATTGATTCGCGCAACAAAACAGGCCAGAATGGGTTTGCAGGTAAGCCGTCCCAGGACGGGGAAGAGTTGGTCTTTGATAACTTAGCAAATGGCAATTGGCAAATAGCAACTAGCTCCTAGCTGCTGGCTCCTAGCTGCTGGGGAACTGGCTCTTGGCTCTTTACTGCGGAAGTGAACTCTCCGATAAGGGTAAGATTAACATACTGACTCTTGTTCGGCAGATGGGATCACCCCGGGATGAGTTGAGCTAAGTCCTTTGTTTGATGGGATGGAGGGGATGGGGTAGCCCCATCGCCGAAATCGCACGTGATCGCCCGACATCGCCGTGATCGGGAAGCCAAAACCTCGCCGCAGATTTTCGCAGACAAACGCAGATCGGAAAAGCAAACCTCCGGCCCCCTGCCCCCCTTGATCCCAAGATCTAAAGGACTTAGCGTCTAGTATCCCAAGCGATAATCGCGGAGAGATCCTTCGACTCTGCTGCGCTGCGCTCAGGATTTCGCCCGGCGACTCCCACTCTGCTACGCCTCGCTCACGCCGCCGAAACGGCTCAAGTTAGCCGGTGTGGTCCCATGCGGCGGAACAGGGGGAAAAGAAGAAGGCCCAGCCTGGTTGGGCTGAGCCTTCCTAGTTGAGTAAGCGGGGGTCAGAAGCTTACTCAAACCTGAGTGCTTCGATCGGGTCGAGCAGTGCGGCTTTGCGCGCGGGATAGAATCCGAAGAAGATTCCTACAGCCATGGAGAAGACGACTGCTGCTATCACCGCGGTAGGCGAGATCAGGATGTTCCAGCCCAACAGCTTGGTGATGGCGACCGATGAAGCCACGCCGCAAAGAATTCCGATGAGGCCTCCGGCGAGGCTGAGCACCACGGACTCGCTGAGGAACTGGCGCAGCACGTCAGACTCGGTTGCGCCGATGGCGATGCGGATTCCGATTTCGCGCGTACGCTCCGTCACCGACACCAGCATGATGTTCATGATCCCGATGCCGCCCACGATGAGCGAGACGCCGGCGATGGAAGCGAGCAGAAGCGTCATGACGCGGGAAGATTCGTCGGCAAGCTGGGCCACGTCGGCCAGGTTGCGGACGCTGAAGTCATCTTCCTGTCCGGGGCGAATGCGATGCCGGTCGCGCAGCAAGGACGTGATCTGGTCCTGCGCCGCGTAGCTGGCCGGCTGAGAAGTGGCGGAAGCCATGATGTACTGCAGCCAGTCCTGCCCGGTGATCTTCTTTTGCAGCGTGGTGATGGGAACGTAAACGCCGTCGTCCTGGTCCTGGCCGAGGCCGGATTGTCCTTTGGCCTGGAGCACGCCGACCACCTGGAACGGTAGCGTTCCGATGCGGACGGTCTGGCCGACCGGATCGGCGTTGCCGAACAGGTTCTGCTGCACGGTTGAGCCGAAGACGACCACGTTGGTTGCGTGCGTGACATCATCCTGGGTAAAGCTGCCGCCCTGGGCAAAGGGCCAGTTGCGGATGTCAAAATACTGCGGCGTGGTGCCGGTGATGCGCGTGTACCAGTTCTGATTGTCAGAGACGACTTGCGCGCTGGAACCGGCTCCGGGCGCGGCTTCAGAGATGGTCGGGATCTCGTTAAGGATGGCGTTCATGTCATTGGCGACCAGAGTTTTGGTCGCGCCGCCGCCCAGGTGAACGCCGCCCTCGTTGACGCTGCCGGAGCTGATGTAGAGCAGGTTGGTTCCCATGGAAGCGATCTGATCTTGCACGGCCTGTTGCGCTCCCTGCCCGAGGCCGACCGTGGCGATCACCGCGCCCACGCCGATGATGATGCCGAGCATAGTAAGCAGTGAACGCATCTTGTTGCGCGTGAGCGCGCGAACGGCGATTCGTAAGATTGCCAGTAAATCCATAATGACCCCCGTCATTGTTGATTGCCAGAATTGCCAACATTGAAGAATGGGCAATTTCAGTTCCGCAATCTTCAGCGGCTAAAGCCGCTGCTGTTTTCCGCTTGGCGGCACGAGTGAACTCGTGCCCTGACACTTGTCTTCAGTTTCAGTCGGCCCGGTTTAAAGCCGTGCCCTGACACTTGTCTCGTATTCCTCTGTGCCGGCTGCCTGACATTTGTGTTCAGTCTTCGTCTATCGCCGGCAGCGTTTTGAGCACGTCGGCAGCGCGCGGCCGCTGGCGAACCGGATCGTCGTGGCGGATTTTGCCGTCGCGGAAGACCACAATGCGCTTGGCAAACTGCGCGATATCGGGCTCGTGCGTTACCAGCACGATGGTGAGCCTTTGTTCGTTCAGCTCCTGGAAGATCTGCAAGATCTCCACGGAGGTGCGGCTGTCGAGGTTGCCGGTGGGCTCGTCGGCCAGCAGGATGGCGGGCTTGTTCACCAGCGCGCGCGCAATGGCGACGCGCTGCTGTTGTCCGCCGGAAAGCTGCGAGGGAAAGTGATCGAGCCTTCCGCCCAGGCCAACCATCTCCAGCACGTCTTTGGCACGCTTGAGCCGCTCTTCCTTTTCCACCTTCGCGTAGAGAGTTGGAAGTTCGACGTTCTCAAGCGCCGTGGTGCGGGAGAGCAGGTTGAATCCCTGGAAAACGAATCCGAGCTTGCGGTTGCGAATCGCAGCCAGGTCTTTCTTTTCCAGCTTGGAAACATCCGTGCCTTCCAGGATGTAGCGACCGCTGCTGGGCTTGTCGAGACAGCCGAGCATGTTCATGAAAGTGGACTTGCCGCTGCCGCTCGATCCCATGATGGCGACGAACTCGCCGGGTTCCACTTTCAGGTCGACACCGCGAAGAGCGTGGACCTTGGTTTCGCCCAGGTCGTAGTACTTGTGCACGTCCTGCACCTGGATCACCGCTGGAGCGGCCGCGATGAGTGCTTCTGGTTTCAGTTCCACTTGAGCGAGCGTTGCCATAAGTCCTCCTTACCGTCCCAAGCCTCTCACGGCTCCGCCGCGAGATCCGCCCATGCCGGGCGCGGAAGTTGAAGCAGCTTTCTGCGTTGATCCGGCTGCGCCGGTGATGACCTGGTCGCCGGAGTTGAGCTTTCCCTTCAGCACCTGCGCGACTTCCGTGGTGGTGTGGTCAGTGATGCCAAGCTTGATCTGCACCGGCTCAAGCTGTTTGTTGTTCGCGAGCTTCCAGACAACAGCAGTCGCGGAAGATTGCGTGCCGGCTTGCTGCGCTTTGGATCCGCCTTTACCTGCGGCGCCGTTGCGAACGATACCGGCCTGCTGATAGAGCGCGCTCATCTGGTCGGCGCTCAGCTCGGGCTTGTAACGAAGCGCACCGTTCGGGATCTTCACGACGTTGCTGGCAGTCGCCACCGGAATGTTCACGTAGGCAGTCATGCCGGGGAACAATTTCATTTCCGGATTGTCGAAGTCCACCACGGTGGTGTAGGTCACAACGTTCTGGACCGTGGTCGCATTCAGGCGAACAGCGGAAACTTTGCCGGAGAACTTCTGGTTGGGAAAAGCGTCAACCGTGAAATTCACTTGCTGTCCGGCGTGAATGGAGCCCACATCGCTCTCGTCGGTGCTTACGTAGACCTGCATCTTGGTGAGGTCCTGCGCGATGGTGAACAGAGTTGGCGCTTGCAGAGACGCAGCCACTGTCTGGCCAACGTCAACGCTGCGAGCGACGACGGTGCCATCGATCGGCGAAGTGATAATGCTGTGATCCAGGTTGGTCTGTGCCACGTTCAGGGCGGCAGATTTCTGCTGTACCTGCGCCGCAGCCTGCGTTACCTGGGCCTGAGCAGCGCCGGTGGCGGCTGCGTCAGTCTGGTACGTGGCCTTGGCAGTATCGAGTTGCTGAGTTGGCACTACACCTTCTTTTGCCAATTCGGTGTAGCGATCAAAGTCGAGCTTGGCTTGCGCTTCAGCGGCTTTGGCCTTCTCAAGGTTGGCCTTGGAAGCGACCAAGTTGGCCTGAGCGTCTGCCAGATCTGCTTTGGCCTGGAGCACCGCTCCCTGAAACAAGGACGGATCAATCTTCGCGATGACCTGCCCCTTCTTCACGTGCGAGTTGAAGTCGGCATAGAGCGTCTGGATGGTGCCGGACACCTGCGAGCCCACCTGAACCGTCGTCACCGCATTGATGGTGCCGGTGGCCTGGACCACATCCTGAATGTCACCCTGCTGGACTTTCTCAGTGAAGTATTGAGGAGCTTTCTTGCTTTCGAATTTGAACGCCGTAAGCGCCACAATCGCGATCATCAGCCCGGCAATAACGGACCATTTGTTCGTTATGAATTTCATTTTCTGACCTCCCAAAGCGCCGGTCTGTTGCTGGCGACTTCTAGAAGATTTGACCCGCGACGAGAGCTGGTTGTCGTTAAGAGTGCGCAATGCGAGGTAAATATTTGTAAGCAGGTAAATACTGGAAACGCATGGACTTGGCGCAGGTTTACGCGGTTAAGACTGCTTCTGTGCTCTTGGACTGAAGGAACTTCGAACCATCACTTCCTGCTTGCATCGAGCAGCGGCGTTGGCTATAGTCAGGCATTAACTGATCCGCGGTCCAGCCGTGGCACGGTAGTTTGCCGGTCGTGTTGTCGAGCACAGGCCGGCGAGCGCAAATGGGCCAACAGATCAAAGGGCAAAGCAAAACATGAGCCCCGCTGCTACTGGCAGCGGGGCTTTTCTGCGCGGGAAATATATCGCGAGCAGATGTGAGATTGTTACGCCACCACGCCGCGCGGTTTGACGTTTTTGCGGATGAACTCCACGATCTCATCCATTGGCGTTCCGGGATTGAAAATTCCGGCGACGCCGGCCTTCTTCATCACTTCAAAGTCCTGCTCCGGAATGATTCCGCCCACCAGCAGCAGCACGTCTTCCATCTTGTTCTGACGCAGAAGTTCGGACACGCGAGGCACGATGGCGTTGTGCGCGCCGGAGAGAATGGACAGGCCGATGACGTCCACGTCTTCCTGGAGCGACGAATTCACGATCATCTCCGGAGTCTGCCGTAGGCCGGTGTAGATCACTTCCATGCCGGCATCGCGCAGAGCACGGGCAATCACCTTGGCGCCACGATCATGGCCGTCGAGGCCCGGTTTGGCCACCAGCACACGGATTTTGCGCTCTGCGGACATGAACAGAGGATTTTATCAGACATGATGGATCTGCCAACGGAAGGACATCTGTGGATCAGCCTACGTTTGGAGCGCAAGACGGGCGGTCAACACGCCGGCTTGTGGAGTGCTGAGTCTGAATCCGGCGTTTCGGAAGAGGTGTTTCATATCATCATTCTCGCTCAGGACTTCGGCTTCAAGCTGCTCCAGGGCGAGTTCGCGTCCAACAGCGATCATTCGCGAGAGAAGATATTTTCCCAGCCCGTGATGCTGATATCGATCGGCAACAACGAAAGCAAGCTCGGCGCTGTTTCGGCCGGGAATTCTCGCCAAACGCGCCACGCCGGCGATGTGTGGCGCTCCCGCGGAATCCGTGTGCTCGGCCACAAACGCCACCTGCTCACGGCTGTCATTCAAGCAGCGGCGCAGCAGTCTCTCATGAGCAACCCGTGTCTCCAGCTTCATGGGCCCAAAGTAACGCCGATACACGCTTTCCTCTGAAAGCTGGCGATGAAAGTCCGAGAGCAGCGGTTCATCTTCTACACGGATCGGCCGCACAGCAAAGCGCATTCCATTGATGGTTTCAAAGCTCCCGATTTCGCCCGCACTGCTCCCCTGAGCGGTGGTTGGCAATCCCGTACTGTTGGTCTGTACTGCCATCTAAGCTCAAGGATTGGCGGCTTCAATTTTATTTGCCGCGCCGGGGTCAGGGTTCACGTTCGGTGCGCGCATTGTTCTCGGCTGGTAAACGCAGCATGGGTCCTGCTCAAGCGCATCACCAGTGACCGCATAGGCCCGCGCCCGTGAACCGCCGCAAATATCCCGGAACTCGCAGGCGCCGCACTTGCCTTTCAGGTTCTTGCCATCGCGCAACTGGCGGAACAGCTCGGAGTTCTGATAGATGTCCGCCAGCTTTACGTCGCGTACATTGCCTGCGGAGATCGGTAGGAATCCGCTGGGCTGCACTTCGCCTGTATGCGATATGAAGACAAAACCTTTGCCTTCGTTTACGGGCATGATTCCCGGCACGCCGTTCTCTCGGTTGCGTCCTGCCTTACCCTTGGGACGGTGTTGCAGGAGGAAACGCCGGTAGTGCGGCGCCTCGGTGGTTTTGATCTTGAACGGGACTTTGCGTGACATACGCAGAAGGCGTTCGAACGCACCCTCAAACTCTTCCGCCGAAGGCATGTCTTCCTGCGCGCCGCGGCCGGTCGGCACCATGAAAAACAGGCTCCACATCACGATCCGGAATTGCCGAACCACCGCCAGAACGTTCTCCAGTTCGTTGAGATTGCGCTTGGAAACTGTGGTGTTGATCTGGACTGGGAGGCCGATAGCATTGCACCATGCCATTGCCTCAAGTGTCTGAGCAAACGATCCGGCGACGCCCCTGAAGCTGTCGTGCAGCTCCGGCGTTGGCCCATCCAGGCTTAACGCCAGCCGGTGTAACCCTGATCGCTTCAGCTCCAGGAGCGAGTCCCGGGTGAGCAGCGGCGTGGCGCTTGGCGTCATAGCAGGGTGGAGGTACTTCATGGACGCGTAATGCACCAGCTCATAAATATCAGGGCGCTTCAGGGGGTCGCCGCCGGTAAAGATGAAAATCGGTGGATCCAACTCGGCAATGTCATCTATCAACTGCCTGGCATCGCGCGTGCTTAGCTCCAGCGGGTTGCGCAAAGGCTGGGCCGAGGCCCGGCAGTGAAAGCACGCCAGGTCGCATGCGCGGGTTACTTCCCAAATCACTACCAGAGGAGTCCGATCCAGATCAAATTTGGGGTTCATGCCGGCAGAGTAAGACATCCCTTACGGCACGGCTGTGACGCCGGTCACACGGATTGGTGATTTGAATGTCTAATCCTGCGGCGAACCCTCGCCCGCCGGACCGGTCCGGTTGCTCACGATGGCCCACAGATAGACCACCGCGCCAATGGCAAACAGCAGGCAGCCAATTGAAATGAACAGAATGAAAGAAAGTGCATGGTTCCAGAACAGGCTGGCTCCCTGCACCAGCAGACCGGCTATGATCAGCCCTCCCGCCTGGCGCAAGCGCCTCGTCATCTTTGTGTTCTGCACGGATTTCATTGCTGAGGTGTCCAATATTTCAAGTGGTTCGCCTGGGCGATGTTGTGCACGTTCTCGTGGCACCCGGAAGAGGTGCAGGAAAGCTTGTTGCTCTTAATGTCAATCATCGTCTGCGGGTCCGCCGTGTGCACCGCGCCTTGCTCAAAACTGCGGGCTCCAAGATGGCAATGCAGGCATTCGCGGTTGTTGTATGGGTGATACAGCTTAATGGGCTGCTTTGGCGTGGAAAGATACTGAGCATAGAGATGGTGCAGCCCGCGGATTTTCGACTTCACGCCTCCATACAAGGAATAATCCGTGTGGCAGGTATAGCAGGCCTCGTCGCGCGGCACGCGGGCGTTCTGAAAGTGAGCCGCAGGAATAAATGATGCATCATCCACATAGAGGCTCTTTCCGTACGGTGCCATGATATGGCAGCTCAAACAGAATGAGGTCTGCTTCGATCTCTCTATGTGGCTTTCAAACCCCAGCATGGCAGCGATTCCAGGGAAGACGAAAAGTCCGAAGAAGGCCAGTATTTTTCCTCCTTTCGCCGCTGTCAGCCCCGGGCGGAAAACCACCAGCGCGGCCACCGCAAGGGTAATTGCCAGCACTGCGACAACGGGAGCAATCGGCATTCAGCCTCCGGTCTTATTTCAGCGTGCGGATGTACTTAATGAGACCTTTGATCTGGTCATCCCTCAGCTTCTTGTCATAGGCCGGCATCTTGTCCTTGCCCTTTTTGGTGATGTCGAACAGTGCAGCGTCAGACATCTTGGTCACTTCAGGCGACTGGAAATCCTTTGCTCCTAGTTTCTTCCCCGCTGCCGTTTCGCCTTTTCCGTCCTGACCATGACAGGCCTGGCATTTGGTTTTGTAGAGAGCCTCAGGTGAATCCTGCGCGCGCACTGGAGCTGCCAGCGCCATTACTGCTAAAGCGATTAAGCCGATCAGTAGCTTCATTAATCCTCCAATGCTAGTGCACTGCTTTACATCGAGTACCTTACCGACATCGTGAACACGTTGCCTCTAAAATCGCGTGGCAGCGTGGGGCCGGGCGCCGACTTCTCGTTGTAGCCGTAATAATTCCAGCCGGTCTTGTAAACCAGGTTCTTGCCCAGATCTACAGCCAAAGTGGCGCTCGGCAGGTGATAGTTGAAGCGGAGGGGGCCAGTGGGCGTAATCGGATTCAGTATCAACGTGTCTCCTGAGCTGCTGGTGATGGTGTAACCAAGCGCTGTTGTCACTCGAGGGACCGGCTTCAGATAAACCGAACCCGCGCCATAATGCGCCCGCTCCTTGTACACGGAGAGCCCCTCAAGGAAGGGAGTGCCGCAGGTCAGCGAGTTGGGCGGGGCCGGCGTTGCCACAAAGCAGATGTTCGTCTGGGAAAAGATATCGTTGTAGTCGTAGGACAGATCCAATCCCCATTTCGCTTCTGCCGGCGAGATCACCGCGTTAAAAGCGTAACTGCGATTGTGCTGCAGATTGCCGATGTCGGCTGTGTCGTTCCGGTTCTCCCGGATTGAGACCGTTCCACCGAAGCTGAGCCACGCTTCAGGTTTGTACGTGGTGCGCACCCGGTAGATCTGCAAATGTCGCGGACTGATGCGAGTGAAAGTATTGTCGGCATAAAACAGTTCGGTATCAAAGCTCACGCGCAGCTTATCAGTCGGCCGCGCTGAGAAGCCAAAGATCGCTGATTGCCCATTGATCGGAACGAAATCGTTGCCGCTGTCTGTCACCACCGCCGTGCACACCCCATTCACTAACGGTAAGCCTGCGCAGGCGCCGCGATTCGGCAGCTTGGGAAAGAACGTCTGGACCTGTACATCTGAATCGTTATCTGTAATCTCGCGCCTCTCGTAGCGATAACCCATATATGAAGTTATGCGCCGCGTGAAATCGTATTCCACCTGAAACGTATTGATTTTTGTATCCTGGCGGATGAACTGGTTCAGCACATCCTGGTTCACGTCCGGCCCCGAGCTGGCGGTATGCTGCGGGCAGGTTGCGGCCGTAAAGGGAGGAGGACAGGTTGCAGGATCGAAAAGATTGGGCCGCGCCAGCAGATTGGGGCCGAACTGAGCGCTAGTCAAATACGACCAAGCGGTCGGAATACTGAAGTTCTCAAACCGGAAGCTATCGATAATTCTCAATTTCGGAGTGATATGGAACGTCAGACCGAAGTCGGCATTGCGGGAAATGCGTTTGGCTGTTGCCGATCCGGCCTGAGTCGCAATTCTGGTAGCGGTCCTCGTCGTTAGCCCATTAAAAATCTCCGCGAAATCAGGCAAGTCGGCTTCGGCATCTGTGTAACTGAACCTTCCGGAAAGATCGAGTCGACGCAGGTAATTGCTTTGAAAGCTTAACTGTTCTGTGGGATAGGAATTGCGATTCCGGCCGGAACGACTGTAGTTCAAAGCTCCGTTGCAAGCGGGATTAGCCAAGCCGGTCGGAAGCAAAGGAGCGGCACACGGCTGCCCCGCAGTCGTGTTGAATGGCAATCCCAGATCCACGGGGATGCCACCCAAGAGTTGGAAACCAGTCCCCGCCAGGGTAGCTGTGGTATCTCCCTTGAAGTATGTATAAAACTGGTCGTAGTTGATGCTGGTTCTGGGAATGAAACGCAATGCCACGCCGGCGTGGAACGTGTCTGATGTATTCAGCGTCGGCTGAAAGAGCAGGCTTTCAGTTCCTTCGTGGACCGTGCTGAAGGTGCTTCCTTCATTCACTACTCGCGACCATCCGAGTTTGATCCGAACCGGCGAAATGGAAAACAGGCTCAGATCCACGTCGCTCATCCGGCGCGTCAGCAGAAACTCGTGCGGGGAGTCGAGTACCGGAATGTTAGGGTTTGAAGTTGGCGGATTAAGCGGGTTGGCCAGCAGATCGTAATCGAAAACATTCTTGTCGCGGCGGAAGCTGGCGTTGAAGTTAAAAAGGGTTCCTTTGAGTACGTGCAACCGGCTGGCGTTAACCGGATCTCCTCCGTAGCCGAAATTGCTGAACGAAAGATCATCAAAGAACAAGCCGGAGTGCGTCGGCGAGTGCATGTCCAGCGAGTAATCCAGCAGCCGCGGTCCGCTTGCAAGATTCACGAATGTATCCCAGGTGCCCTGATTGCCGGAGAAATCGGCGATCCGTCCGCCAAATTCAGCGCTTTGCTTCAGTTGGTAACCGAGGGCGACTTCCGGCTTCGAGCCCGGCGCTGGATAGGAAGGTGCATCGCTTGATTTTCGCGAGGCATCCACGTCTGGTCCCTGAGTCATGGTCGTTGTGTTTTGAGGCGCAGGGCTCTGTTGCGCCATACCAACGGCCCACGCCATCGCTATGCCAGCCAGCAACGTGTTCGCCCATTTCTTCTGTCTTACTTGCATCGCCGCCTCGCTTTCTATGGCTTGAAGAAGAAGTGGTCGGAATTCGACCCGTGAATCGCCACGTGACACATGGTGCATGCCTGATATTTCTGCGCCTGGTTATGGAACGACGGAATGGCCGGGGCCGCGGAATCGACGGTAAAGGTGTGGCACTCCAGGCATAGCAGGTTCACGTTTGCCCGCTTGAGCAACCGCGGATTGGCGGAACCATGTGGCTCGTGGCATGTGACGCAGCCTTCCGTCCTCACGGGCGCGTGTTCAAACGCAAACGGTCCCGCTTTGTCGGTGTGGCAGTTGAAGCACAGCGTGTCCTGCGCATTCGTGGCGCGGAGCTGCCGGGTAAGGAAGCCGCCATGGGGATTGTGGCAATCCGTGCAGTTAACCAGGCCCTCATTTACCTTGTGATGAAAAGGTTTGGAAAAGTCTGCTTTTCGTTCCAGATGGCAGGAATAGCACATCTGCGGCTGTGCAGCTCTAAGCAACTGCCTCTGCACACTGGGATGGTGCACTGAGTGGCAATCTACGCAACCTACATTGTTCTTGAGGTGCTGCGAGCGCAGGAAGTTGGCGTGTTCTTCCCCAAATTCGTGACAGCTCAGGCAGCGCTTCGAAGACTCCTCTCGCGAAAGGCCCGCAAAGCGGATGATCTTATCGGGATCCGCGGACTCTGCGTGTTCCTTTCCTGGTCCATGGCAGCTCTCACATCCTTGCCACTGAACGCCGTGCTTGTCATGCAGTGTTTTCCAGTGAGGTCCTTCATCGAACGTCTTGCCAATGTCTTCGTGGCAGGTCTTACATGTATCTGTACCGACGTACTGTGATGGATCAGCGCTGTAGATTTGTTCCGCAAGCTTGGCGGAAGTCTCATCAGCAGGAGGCTTGCGCCTCTTTTTGCTCTCTGGCTGGCGCGGCGCCTGGCTTCGGCCGTCACTGCCATGAGCGGAAATCGGTAACAACAAGAATAGAAAGCTAAGAAGCAAAAGGAAGACTAGGTAAACTCTTGAGGTCACCTTGGTCATCTGGCCGTCTCCCGATCGGAAGTTACGAGACGAATGCCAGAGTACAAGCCTTGATATGAGGAGGGCTGTGACGTGTATCACACCTCTCCGCGCAGACCTCTTGCAACGACTCAATTCTTGGGTTGAACCCAGGTTGAGATCCTGATGGTCTGTCATGGCTAATGCTGCACAAGAAGATATGGACTGAAAGCGTCCTCTTGAGCCAAACTGAACGCCGCGCCTTCCCCCCAAAGGCGCGGCGCTGTTTGATGGCCCATCAGTCTGAAGCAATCGTCGTATGTCTGCGGAGGAGATGCTGTGACTAGCGTCACGCGCGATCAGTTGACGCTAGTTGTAGCCGATCGCCCTGGCGAAGTTTGCGGCGAGATCGGTTCTTAAGATACGCCTGGGCGAGCTGTAGGTCGGCGCTGAGCAGCTTGGCTACGGCGAAATACATCTCAGGATGGGATTTCAGTGCGGTGGTGAAGATTTCCTCCGGCAGCAAGCGCACCTCGCATTCCGTGCAGCAGATCGCTTCGATTTCCGGAAGTTTGCCGGTAACCAGTGCACGCAATCCAAAAATCCTGCCGGGTCCTGCCATGCTCAATAAGATCGCTCGGCTCCTGCATGGCAAAGAAATTTGCACCGTGCCTGCGCAGAGCATGATCAGATGCTCCGGCATCCTTCCCCAATAGATCAGCTTTGTTGCCGCCGGAACCATGAGCTGGGTTTCAGATTCCCGCACTGTCTTCGCCACATCTTTCGGCAATGGTCGGTACAGCTCTTCGAGTCCTTCCGAATTAGGTCCTGGTGTTCGCATCGTTGAGACTGTTTTAATCCGAGCGCCGCGGCCGGGATGTGACGCGGGTCACCCGGCCATGTGACCTCCTAAGTCGTCACTAACTTTTCCATCTCCGATTTGTTGGTGATCCACCAGGTTGCGCCTTTCACTCGGAGCCAACCTTTGCGCTTAAAGTGGTTCAACGTTCGAGATACGGTTTCCCGAGAGGTCCCAGCGAGTTGTGCGATCTCTTCCTGCGTGAGCGTTACACGAATAGGGACTTCTCCGGGTTTTTTGTTGGCGATGAGCAAGGGACTCTCGGCCCAGCCCAGGATCAGCTTCGCGAGTTGTTCTGGAACCGAATTGGAAAGACCCAAGGATCGAATTTCGTCGTAGGCGCACTGGCAGTTATGCGTGAGCTGCTGCGCTACTTTCATGCCGATCTCAACCTCATCCTTTAGAAACCGCAGGAAGTCAGCCTGCGAAATGAAATTCGCCTGGGTCGGCTCCAGAGTTTCCACGGTGGCTTCATACGGTGTGTTGGAAACTACAGCCGTCAAACCGAGAACTTCGCCTGGTTCCGCGATTCGCAAAATGATGCTTTTGCCTTCGGCTGAGGTGGTGGAAAGCTTGGCTCGGCCAGTACAGAGAATAAATACCCCTCTCGGCTGCTGCCCTTCCAGGCAAAGCATCGCGCCTTTGGGATAGATGGAGGTGGCTTTCAGCGACTGCAAAACTTCCAAGGCTTCGGCGGGAAGATTGCAGAACATCCGCTTTTCACGCAGAGAACACGTGAGGCAGTTCTCGATGATTTGAAAGACCTGCTTGGTCGCCATAAAACCTCCTTACGACGCCAACTGAAGATTACTGCCGCAGTCACATCCCGGATGTGACGTACGTCACATACCCGAGGCCATGCGCCCGGTTGCTCACAGCCGATTGCCGGAGTTTAGGCCAATTTAGTTCCTTTTTTTCAAAAAATAATCTTTTTCTCAGCGGATGCTCACCGAGATTTTGTTTTGACAATGGTGACGCAGGTCACAGCGCAGCAGAGTGCCACGTGGAAAACTCATAACCAATTTGGAAGTTGTTATGGAACGTAATGAACTCCTCCACGTGCTGAAAGCGGAACTGGCTTTCTTTGAAACTGGGAATTATGGGCGCCCTTTCCGCGGCTCCTGGCGGCCGACTCTTCTCCTTCGCGATTCGCCAACATGCCTCACGGCCGGATTTGCGGGCGGCCGTGAGCGCTGCCGGGAATGCAAGCTCTGGCCGCTTGTTCCATCGGACAAAACTCAGGAGCTTATACCGTGCCATCACATTCCGCTTAATGCCCACGGCGATACGATTGCTGATCTCTATCGCAACGGCACTCAGGAATCGCTCGACCGGGCATACCGCGGCTGGCTTTATACGTTGCTGCAACAACTTGAAAGTCAATAAGGAGATTTTTTATGCAAGCCCTACAGACGACGACAGGCATTGTGGTCAAGAACATTTTGTTTCTGACCGATTTCACGGAAGCATCCGAGGCAGCCCTGGCCTATGCACAGGGTATCGCCCGGCATTACAACGCAAACTTATTTCCTGCTCACGCCTGCAACCCGGTGATCCTCAGCGAAGGAACACCTCCGAATTTGGGTGACGAACTGGAAGAGCATGGCAGGGAGCAATTGGAAGCGATCCTTCGCGGAAGTGGTGTGAAAGGCAAAGCCTTGATTGTTCAGAACAGCCTGGAAAATGCCTTTCCGCGCTGGATCGAAGAAAACAACATTGATCTCGTAATCATTGGGACTCACGGCAGGGATGGTGTAACTCATTTCTTCATGGGGTCCTCCGCCGAAATGGTATTCCGCAATGCCACCTGCCCAGTGCTCACGGTGGGGCCTCACGTGACCTGCCAGCCGACTAAGGATTTTGCGATCGAAGACATTCTGTTTCCTATCAAACTCGGCGCATTCTCCGATCTCGCCGCTGGATATGCTTTCTCATTGGCTCAGGAGACGCATGGCAAGGTCACATTCATGAACGTGTTGCCGCGTGATTCATCGTTCTATCGTGTTGACGACAAGGACCTGGCAACTGAAATCAGGGAAGATCTGCAAACGCTGATCCCGGCCGACGCTCCGTTGTGGTGCGAGCCCGGAGTGGTGGTGCGAGCAGGCGATCCGGCGCTGGAGATTCTGCGCTACGCGGAGAAAGAGCGGCCCGATCTAATTGTCTTGGGGCTGCCTCAGAATAAAAACTTCAACTCGCGTTTCCGAACCGGGGTCACTTACAAGGTGATTGCTAAAGCATCGTGTCCGGTGCTGACGGTTCGAGATGCATCTCTCAATACGAGTTCCTGATCCCTCGACGTGGGGAGCCAAGGCGAGAGCCTGGCGGTCTGGGAGGAAAAGCAGCGCTCCAGCGCTGCTTTTTTAGCTCAGTTTTCAAAGCTCGTTTAGGTTCAGCAGGCACATAACAATCCAGCGTTCCTCAGCTATTTCCGTGTTCCTTGTGGCCTTTGTGGTTCGAATTGGCTTCCTTCGGAAATTCCAGGCTGCGCCACAGATACCAGCACGCCACGCTGCAGTAGGGATGCCAGATCTTGCCCAGCTTTTCCATCTGACCCGGCGTCGGGAGCTTGCGTTTGCGGTACATCCGCTGGACCGCGGTGCGCACGCCGAGATCGCCTATGGCCAAAACGTTGGGGCGGCGCAGCGCAAACAGCAGGAACATGTGTGCCGTCCACACGCCGATGCCCTTGATGTCAGTAAGCGCGGCGATCACTTCTTCGTCCGCCATGGAATCAAGGCGGGCGAAGTCGAGCTTCCCGCAAGTAGCGTGGTCGGCGAGATCACGGATGTAGCCGATCTTCTGTTTTGACAAGCCGCAGCGGCGCATCTCTCCCACACTCAGGTTCTGGATGGCTTCCGGCGTGACCTTTCCGCCGGCGGCTTCTTCAAAGCGGCCGTAAATTGTGCGCGCAGCCTTGGTGCTGAGCTGCTGAAAGACAATCGCGCGCGCCAGCGCTTCGAACGTGGGCTCGCGATAGGTGATGCGATATGGCCCGACGCGCTCGATGATGGAAGCCATCACGGCGTCAGAGGTCTTCAGATGATCGAGAGCTCGCTTCATATGTTTCAGAACTTTCGCGGCACAATGCGCTCCGCGTTCATATACGGACGCAATGCCTCGGGCACGATCACGCTTCCATCCGTCTGCTGGTAATTTTCGAGAATCGCCAGCCAGGTGCGGCCCACGGCCAGTCCGCTGCCGTTGAGCGTGTGGACATATTCGGTTTTCTTGCTGCCTTGAGGCCGATAGCGGATATTCGCACGTCGTGCCTGATAAGTCTCAAAGTTCGAGCAGGAAGAAATCTCGCGATAGAGCTGCTGTCCGGGAAGCCAGACTTCCAAATCGTAAGTCTTGGCCGAAGCCGCGCCCATGTCCCCGGTGCAGAGCAGCACAACGCGATACGG
>DATEGH010000078.1:0-3706 GCA_035280185.1 Terriglobales bacterium | reverse complement strand
CGCGAAGCGCGGATCTGGGGACCCTGGTGTAATGAAACGCCAGTCGCCACCACCTCAGATGCGACAGATGCGACGAAGCCCGTTGGGCATGAGAGCGTCATTTTATCCCACTCTTTCCATCGTCGTTGCAAAAGGCGCGCTGGAAAGGGTAGGGCACCCGACATTCTTGAAAAGGCCGCGAAGGACGCAGAGAAAAGGCACATCGCCACAGACGAGCACTGACGAACACAGATGAGTAGACAGATCGCGCATGATTTGAGGACCGCAGCGTACCCACTCTCACACTTTCGCCGGCTCCGCAGCTTTCTTCCAGAAGATCGCGCGCAAGGCTCGAATTGCCGTGCGCAACACAAACCAGCCTGCCGCAACCAGTAGGAACGCAATCACAAGCCAAAGGATAATCACGGGAAGATTAACGACCAGCCAGATCAAGAAATCGACGAAACCGGCGAGTGATTGCAGGAAATCATCCCAGGCCGCTCGCGTACTCGAGCCGGCAGACCAGCGCACGCTGGGCGCGCTTTGTGATAGCAGGTGGATGTCGATTTTTGCCAGCTCCACCTGATTTTTCAT
Source organism: Terriglobales bacterium (assembly GCA_035280185.1). Lineage (GTDB taxonomy): Bacteria > Acidobacteriota > Terriglobia > Terriglobales > Acidobacteriaceae > Angelobacter. Next base: position 3,133 of record DATEGH010000078.1, on the reverse strand, counting down.
GCGGCGGAAGTCGGCGTCGTCCTGCTCAATTTCGCCACGCACATCATCCAGGCTCTTAGTCACGGCCAGCACGTCCGGCACAGTGTGGGCCTTCTTCATGATTTGCAGGTACTGCTGCTCCTGAGCGCGCAGGTTGCGTAGCCGGGCCTCGTTATCGAAGTATTGCTTCGTCACATCGGATGTGCCGACGCTGTCCTGTGTCGTGCGGATGGCGAACTCCCGGAGTTTGGCTCTCACATCATCAAGGCGGGAGCTGGGCACACGCAGCGTGATCGTGGCCGAGTTCTCTTCCACGGTTGACGCTTCAACCAAGCCATTTTCGGCTGCGGCAAGAGTTTCGACTTTCTTGAGCGTGGCGCCACAATCTTCCACTAGCAGGTTGAGTTCTGCCGTGCGGACGATCTTCGGGCCGTTCGCTTCCACTGTTAAGGTCAGAAAAGCGCCGCCTCCGCCGCCTTGGATTTTCGTGTAACCAGTCTCCATCACTTTGAGGGCTGACATTTTTGTGCGCATCAGCGTGGGAATGGCAATGGCCAGCAGGCACAACGCGACTCCCAGGCCCAAGCCCTTCCACAGGTTGGAATTTCGCAACGGCAAGATCTCGCTGATAAAGTTCATCGTCGGTTCCTCTTTGAAGAACGAGCAGAATAGCTGAAAGTAGAATGCCCTTGGAAGAGGATCTTGCGGGCAAGGTCGCGGCGTCGGGGCGCACGCCCATAGAGTGATAAACTCCAACCCCAAGCCGGCGAGTGATTTATCGGTGGAGGAGAGTGCCATGGCCACAAAGGCAGTTCACAGTACGGCGCGCGTCACCGGGATTGTGCCGCAATTTTTGGTCGATGATCTGGAGCGGGCGATTGGGTACTACTGTGACAAGCTGGGCTTTGAGCTCGATTTTAAGTACGAGGACTTCTATGCGGCGGTGAAGCGCGACGGGTTCGCCATTCACCTGAAGTGTGCGCCGAAATCGCGCGCCGACCGAGAGTACCGCAAACAGAATGAACATCTGGACGCATACATTTCCGTGGCGGGCATCCGGGATTTGTTCCGCGAAATGGAAATGAGTGGAGCACGCGTGATGGGGCCTCTGGAACAAAGACCGTGGGCCTGCGTGGATTTTTACGTCGGCGACCCGGACGGGAACGTTTTGTGCTTCAGCGAGCGGAATGGGTAAAGAGATCGCCGAGATCGCCGGGGTCGCGCGTGATCGCCGAGATCGGGAAAGACAAACCTTACCGCGGCTGAGCACAAGACCGGAAGGCGCGACTGGAACCATCTTCGCCAGGGACACTGTCCATTTGGCGGGTTGCAACCTGTCCTTTTTTTATATTGATTCTCATTATCAGGCAATATAATATTAGAGCGGCCGCTCAGGCGGTGCGGTGTTCTTGATCTTTGAAAATTAAGCAATTGGCAATTGGCAGATGGCAATTGGCCAGAAACTCATGCTGTGGTGGGTCTTGTAAATTACCATGTGTAGAGCTGATTTAGTGGAACAGGCAGCAGCGGCAACCAATTCCACCCTGGGATGACGTGAGCTAAGTCCTTTAGACGGTGGGATGGAGAGGAGGGTAGGGCATCGCCGAGATCCCGCGCGATCGCCCGACATCGCCGAGATCGGAAAGGCGAAACCCTGCGCCTGAGGGCGCGACGGCGCAAAGGGGGAAGAAAGCTGAGGCCCCTAACCCCTCCTGATCCCACGATCTAAAGGAGTTAGCAGCGGATATCCCATTGCGATAATCGCCGAGAGATCCTTCAGACGCCCACAAATCGGCTCAACTTAGGCGGATGTATCCGAGAGGCTTGCGAGTCCAAGACGGATGGCTCCCGCGACGGATATAAAATGAGGGCGGCTAACCTGATTCGTGTCCCGCTCGCTGAAAGCCCATTTACTGCTGGCGTTCATCACCCTGATCTGGGGCAGCACTTTTGTGCTCATCAAAGCGGCACTGAGGGATTGTTCGCCGCTGGTACTGAACGCGGTGCGCATGTTCCTGGCTGGGGGGCTGCTTGCGGCTTACTATCGCAAGAACTTGCGGCACGTCTCGCGTCCGGCGCTGATCTCAGGATGTGGCGTGGGGCTTTGTCTTTATCTGGGCTATGCCTTCCAGACCACCGGGCTGAGGCTGACCACGCCATCGAAGTCGGCTTTCCTTACCGGCGTTTCCACGGTTCTGGTGCCGGTGATCATGTTTGCCTTGTGGCGGACTCACTTACGTCTGTGGCGGGCAGTGGGAATTTGCCTGGCGTTAATGGGCCTGTTCCTGATGACGGTTCCGGGCGGGCCGCAGAGCATTGCCGATTTTGCCAGAGTCAACCGGGGAGACGTGCTCACCTTCGCCGGCGCGGTTGCGTTCGCCTTCCAGATCGTATTCCTGGGCCGGGCCATGCAGCGATTTCCGTTTCAGCAGATCGCGGTTCTTCAGGTCGCCGCGGCTGCGGTGCTTACGGCTGTGTCGGCGCCTTTTCTGGAACAGCCGCACTTCACTGCGACTCCACTGGTCGTGGTCTGTGTGCTGATTACGGCGATCTTCGGCACGGCATTTGCTTTTACCGTCCAGTCGTGGGCACAGCAGTTTACGCCGGAGAGTCACACCGCGCTGATCTTTACGCTGGAGCCGGTGTTCGCGTGGCTGACCTCGTTCCTTGTTCTCAACGAACGGCTGGGATTGAGGGCGGGCGGCGGAGCGATGTTGATTTTGGCCGGGGTTCTGGTTTCGGAGCTGCTGGGCCAGGTACGTCAGCAGGAGCCGGATGCAGCGGGCCACCAGCGGGAAGCAGCAGTGCGGGATAACGTCCGGTAGGGTTTAGGCGTCTAATTCCAATGCGCTCTCCCCAAGAAGGCGAATCTGCCATTCTTAAGAAGTGCTCCTTTATAATCAACAGGTGCTAGTCCGGAGGAAAGGTCAACCATGAACTCGCGTTTAGCCGCTTTTACCGCGCGGATCAGGGCCCAGCGGGTGTTGTCAGCAGCAGTGATTCTAGTGACCCTGGCTGTGGGAATCCTGATTGGGACGGTGCTGAGCCGGAGCGGCGTAAGAGGAAACTCCACCAACGATGCAGCTCTGCCGCCCATGCAGACGCCGCAGCAGTTGAGCACTACCTTTGGCCAGATCGCAAAGCAGATTGAGCC
>DATEGH010000077.1:0-18632 GCA_035280185.1 Terriglobales bacterium | reverse complement strand
GTAAAGAAACCGCACATCCCGCGAGATCAGCGTCCAGGGAAAGGCAATCAAGGCCGCCGGAGGAACCAGCACGATAAGAAAGAGTGCCGCGGCCAGAGTGCGCGCGGCGTCCAGAATGCTTGCGATCATACCCGCTGCATCTTGCGCAGCTCTTCCAGCTTGCGCGGCAGTTTTTCGTAAATTCCGCCAAATCCGCCATTGGAAAGAATCGCCACCACGTCCCCGCTTTGCAGTTCCGGAGCAACCGCTTCGATAATCGAATCGGCATCAGCCAGCTCGCGCGCCGGCTTGCCGCTCCGCTTGATGCCGTTCACCACCGACGATGTAGTCAGCCGCTCGTTTTCCGGCACCGCTTCCGGCTTGAAGATTGGAGTAATCACCACCTGGTCGGCCAGGCTGAGGCTGGCGACCAAATCCTTTTGCAGCACCTTGCGACGCAGCGTATTCGAACGTGGTTCAAAAATCGCCCACAGGCGCGCGGAAGGATAGCGAGTCCGCAGCGCTTGGAGCGTGGCCCCGATCGCTGTGGGATGGTGGGCGAAATCGTCAATGATGGTGATGCCGTCAATCTCCGCTTTGATCTCCAATCGCCGCTTCACGCTCTTGAAAGATAGCAGCGCTTCCGCAATCACCGGCGGTTCGATCCCGTAGTGCGAAGCCATAGCCGCCGCGGCAGTCGCATTCAGCACGTTGTACTCGCCCGCCAGCGCGAATTCAAATTCCGCCCACGGCTTCCCTTCCCGCAGAACACGCCAGCCCGTGCGTTCCCGCTCAAACTGCAAATCCGCTGCCTGCCAGAACGAGTCGGGCTTCAGACCGTATCGTTCGACGGGACAGAAGGCTTTGCTCACGCATTCGTCCACGTTCTCACTGGCATCGTAAGCAACAATCTTCCCTTTTCGCGGCGCCAGGTTCACCAAACGCTTGAATGCGGTCTTTACTGCATCAAGGTCTTTGTAAATATCGGCGTGATCGAACTCGACGGAACTCAGAATGATGGCTTGAGGAAAGTAGTGCAGGAATTTGGGGCCTTTATCGAAAAATGCTGTATCGTACTCGTCGCTTTCAATGATAAAGTGCTTCCCCTGGCGCAGGGCAAAGCTGCTGCCGAAATTTTCCGCGATCCCGCCAATCAGGAATGACGGGTCTTTTCCTGCCTGCTGAAAAATCCACGCCAGCATTGACGTAGTGGTGGTCTTGCCGTGCGTTCCGGCCACACCAATTGGCTCGCGCGTACGCAGGAAGAAATCATAAAGCGTGTCCGGCATGGAGCGGAACGGAATGCGCTCGTCGAGCACGTGCTCCAGCTCGATGTTGCCGCGCGAAATCGCGTTCCCTACCACCACCCAGTCAGGCCGCGGCTTGAGATTGGCCTCGGAATACGGCTGCGCAACCGGAATCGCCATGCCGGCAAGAAAATCCGACATCGGCGGATAGGCCGCCGCGTCGGATCCTGTAACTTTGAAACCTCTTTGCTTGAGCAGTCCGGCGAGTGACGCCATGGCCGTGCCGCAAATTCCTATGATGTGTACGTGCTGCTGATCCATTGACCTCAGCTTAACGGATTCTCGTAGCTGCTTCCAATATCTTCAGTTCTACGCCTGCTTCTCCCGCCCGCAGTTCCGCTTCCACTCCGATCGGGAGCGTGAGGTTGCCGCTGCTCACGTGCCCGGACTTCAACCCGAACACAATCGGGACTTTGTAACCGTCAAGAACGCGCAGGATCACCTGCTGCAGAGTGTACGTTTCATTCTTCGGCGGCAGGCAATCCAGCATCTCGCCGAACACGAACCCGCGGACGTTTTCCAGTTTGCCCGCAAGCCGGAGTTGCATCAGCATCCGGTCAATGCGGTAGGGCTTCTCGGCGATATCTTCGATCAAGAGGATCGCGTTGTGCGTTGCAATCTCGTAGGGTGTGCCCAGTGAAGCAACGAGCATTGAAAGGCAGCCGCCATAGAGCTTTCCGCGGGCTCGTCCAGCGCGTAGCACCTCTACGCCGTCGTTTGCAATCGTCCACTGCTTTGCCGCTTGCAGAGCGTTATTCCAACTCGCGAAGTCAAGAGTTGAGGCTGCGATGTCCTTGGCCACCATGGGGCCATGAAACGTCACCAGGCAGGTTCGATCGTGAATTGCTGTAAGAATCGTGGTGATGTCGCTGCACCCCACGAGAATCTTCGGATTCGAAGCAAAAAGATCGAAGTTCAGATGCTCCAGCAGGTAGTTGCTTCCATAGCCTCCGCGGACGCAAACAATTGCGCGGATATCTTCCCGTTGCCAGAACTCATGAAACTCCCGCGCGCGTCGCTCCACCGAGCCTGCAAAATACAGGTCGCGCTCAAAAATGCTCTCCGAGTAAACCGGCTCATAGCCCATCTTGCGGATCTGCTCGCAACCTGCAAGAAAAGCCTCGCGGTTGAAGCTGCTGGCCGGCGCTACCAGTCCGACCTTGTCTCCCGGCCGCAGCGCAGGCGGTCGAATGATCTCACCCGGCAAAGTATTCCCCCGTGCAGATAATCTGGGCCGGGCCGCGCAGGAAGACCTGCCCGTCTTCCCAGCGTACAATCTGCGTTCCACCCGGAGCATGAACACTAACCGGCGAACTAACCTTTGCTGCCGAGATGGCCGCGATTGCCGCGGCACAAGATCCCGTGCCTGATGATTGTGTCTCTCCTGCGCCCCGCTCGAAGAAGCGCACTTCAACGGCATGGGTTCCCACGGCCCGCACGAACTCCACATTCACGCCTTCAGAAAATGTCCGGTGAGCCTGGATCTGCGCGGCATATTCTCGCCAATTCGCCGCAATCTCATCTGTGATGACCACGAAGTGAGGATTCCCCATTGAGACCTGCATCCCGGCGATCTTCCCAGAAGCAAGCTCAAGCCTGAGCGGGCCGTTCAGCTTTGGTTGGCCCATCGCCGTTTCAAACTCAAACCGGTTGCCGTTCCACGAAACCAGCTTGCAGATTTTCACTCCTGCTCCGGTCTTGATGTTCAATGTATCTGGTCCAGCCGGCGCGGCGAGATAGGCCGCCACACATCGCGTGCCGTTGCCTGAAATTTCCGCCTCGCTGCCATCGGAATTAATGAGACGAATCGCCGCATCCGCATCTTTCACATGCGACACCCACTCCACGCCATCTGCTCCCACGCCATTGTGCCGATCGCAGATGCGTCGCGTGAACTCCGCAATGTCACCCGGAGCATGTTGGTCGTCAATAATCAGAAAATCGTTGCCGCAGGCCGTCGCCTTGGTGAAAGGAACCGGCTTCATCTATTCGGCGTCGCGCTCCGCGCTGGCCTCGATGGTGCGCAGCGGCTCTGAGCCTCGGAATCGCTGCAGGAGTTGTTTATGCTCGCCGCGCGTCGCATCCACAGAAAACGTGATGCGCTTGCGTCCGTTCAGCTTGGTGACGCGTGTCCGGCGCATTTCTTTGTCGTTCTCTTCCAGCGCCGCGCCCAACTCTTCCATCACTTCATCCATGGAGTGGTCAGTCGCAAGCGTGTAGTTCACCAGGATCGGCTTCAGGTTGAGCTGCCTTTCCATCCAGCCCAGCAGCAGCAGGCAAACCAGGATCAGACCCGTCGCGAAGACCGCGCTCACGTAGTAGCCGCCGCCGCACGCCATGCCGACCGAAGCCACCACGAACAAAGTTGCGGCTGTGGTCAGGCCGGTGACTCCGCCGCGAGCGTGCAGAATGGAACCCGCGCCGATGAAACCGATGCCGGGAATGATCTGCGCCGCGATTCGGGTGGCGTCACTGTTGGCATGGCTGATGGCGATCTCGATTGAGAGGATCGTAAACATCGCCGAGCCGATGCAGATGAACATGTTGGTGCGCAGTCCAGCGGGCTTGCGGCTGAATTCGCGTTCCAGGCCGATAATGCCGCCCAGCACGGCCGCCAGCACCAGCCGTGCGACGGTTTGGGTAAACAACGCGGACAAGGGTGTGCCCGCCGGCAATAAACTAAGCAATTCCATCTCAGAAGATGCCAGATTGTAGCATCTATTTTCGCAGCGAACGGTAGAGGAATGCTTCATTGGAACCCGAGCTTCCAATTCTCTCCAGAAGGTCAAGTTCTGTTTGATTCCGTTGCGCTGCCCGCCAGACTTCGTCGTCCGGGAACGCAATCAGATAGTCGGCTGATCGCGCCGGCTGCGTCAGAGCTTGCTGCCATTCACGGAAATTGGTTTCCCGGATGATCCTGGAAAAATGGACTCCGGCCGCCTGCACCGCGCCTGAATGTGCTCCGCAGTTCATGAGCAATGTTGCTGACGGTGGCAGCTTTTCGAGCGCAGAGGCAAGCTGCTGCTCAAATTTCATGCGTGCTGCCCCGTTCACCCTCGCCTCTCGCAGGCAGATGGGAGTACTTCTCCATTCCGAGAAATAGCTCAGAAAAATCAGCAGAAATGCGGTCGCAAGCACCCAACGCAGTCGGAAGAAGTTGCGCAGAAACTCGCATCCCAGCGCGGCAAAAACAGCAAACGCTGGAAGCAACTGGAGCCCGTAACGGACGTTGTAATAGCTGAAGGGATACCAATCAGGAAAATACAGAGGCACACTGCCCCAGGCGATGGATGCCGCGTAAAACGGCAGCGGCGCCCATAGCAGCAGCCATGGCCAGCGACGATGGGAAAAGTAAAGCATCGCAATCAACGCAACGAACGCGGTAACCGGCAGGAGATACTCGGCCCTTCCCTGCCCCATGTTCAGCCGCGCAACTTTCAGAAAATATAAAGTTGCATCGCGCGGCGAGTTCTCTCCTGGATAGGTAGCCATGGCTGCCGACCGCGTGCGATGCTCAATCGCTCGCGCCGAATAAGGTCCATTGGCAAACTCCAGCGCGTTCCCATAAACCGCGTAGTTGTAGCCAAACCAGAGAGCCGCCGTCGCACCCGTGACCAAAGCAAATTGCAAGAGGCCGATCCTCGTAGATGCAGGATTGAGACGTGAACTCGTGAGCATCGCTGTGATCGCAATCGCCAGCACGGCGGCAAGGAACCACGCGTCATAGCGTGTCAACATCGCCGCGCTCAGCACCAGCGCGCACTTCAATAGAGCAGAACCGGAACTACTGTGTAGCAAAGTGGTGGTAGAGCGGCCCTTCAGGGCCGCGTAAAGGCGCCTTAGATTTGTGGGCTTTAGCCCTGGTGAAAAGGTTTTTGGCAGGCTGGAGTACCCCAACGAACCTCGCGCCTTCAGCGGATCTTCTCCTCGCAAGCGCACGAAATCTGCAAAATGAACCACCGTCCAAATGAAAAAAGCCAGATACAGAGGCTCGGTCATGGCCGTGGACTGGAGATAAATCAGGTTCGGATTCAGCACATAGATCAGCGCCGCAATCCATGCGCTTGCCCGCGATGCCCCCGGCCGGACCAGTCTGAAAATTCCCAGGGCCCCTGCGATGTACGCCAACATGGAAGGAATGGCCGCGCCAACTCCGGTGCGCCACATCCAGTCGTTCACGATGAATGGAATTTCCATCAGGTGCGGCAACGGCAGCCAGACGGTTCCCAGTTGAAAAATTCCTGGCGTGCGCGAATCGAACACCCGGCGCGCGATGTTGATGTGGGCGACGGCATCCCCGTACAGAAGCAGTTCGTTGTGCCTTAAATAAAAGATCAGCGCTGTCACAGAAATCGCGGCGCTCAGCAGAGTCAACAGCAGATAGTCGCGTTTCTGTTGCTCCGCAGTCATAGCGCAGGCGCGTGCCGATTGTATAATGCAGCCGCCGTTGACTCCGCGTTGCGGGTCTGCTAGTTTCTCTTCCGTACCTCGCGGGCCATTCGGGCCCTACCTACGATTCTCTTCTCGCAGGAATCGTGGATGGAGGAGATGCGAGCACATCAGAAGTGTGCTTGCTCCTCATCCACCGATTTCCGGATCGGGAGCCAGCGCCGAGAGGAGAATGCAAATGAACTTCAATAAGATCACACCCAATCTCGTCGTCGCCGACATCGAAGCCAGCCTCAGGTTTTACCGTGACGTGCTTGGTTTCACCGTCTCACAAACCGTCCCTGACAAAGCGCCCTTCATCTTCGCCTGGATGAAAAGAGACGACGCGGAGCTCTTTCTCAACCAGCAACAGAAGCCGCAGCCCGGCCAACCCGATCCGTTGGCCGGCCGCCAACTCGGCGGGACATTGAGCATGTACATGCCCCTGAAGGGAATCTCAGACCTGCTGAAAAAAGTTGAGCAGCACGGGATTAAAATCGCCATTCCCCTGCACATGGAGTTTTACGGAATGACGGAGTTCGCCGTGCTCGATCCCGATGGTTACCTGATTATTTTCGCCGAACCGCAGGAATGAACCACAAGGCGGGCACGGCTTCTGCTGTGCCTGCCTACTCCAGATGCGTCAGCTCGCGAAAGACTTTGTAGCGCTCGTCAATCTCCTCACGCGTGAGCTTTTGCAGACGCTCCGTGCCGAAGGCCTCCACAGCAAATGATCCCATCACGCCGCCGTAGAACATGGCGCGTTTGAACGTCTCGCGCGTCAGGTTTTGCTGCGAGGCGATATAGCCCATGAACCCGCCGGCAAAGCTGTCGCCCGCACCCGTAGGATCGGTGACGGCTTCAATCGGCAGTGTGGGCGCGCGGAACGGATGCTTGCCCATGCCAAAAGCGCCGTCGCGAAAGAACACTGTTGCGCCGTACTCGCCGTGCTTGATCACCAGCGCCTGCGGGCCCATCTCGAGGATCTTATGGGCTGCTCGAGCCAGGCTCGGGTCCTGGGCGAGCATGCGCGCTTCCGTATCGTTAATAAGAAGAGCGTTGACATTCGTCAGCATCGCGCCGACGTTCTGGCGATGGCCGCCGATCCAGTAATTCATGGTGTCGCCACCCACAAACTTCGCATGCGGCATCTGTTTGCGCACGCTCACCTGCAGCACCGGATCAATATTGGCCAGAAACAGGTACTCGCTGTCTTTGAACTTTTCCGGGACCTGCGGATTGAAGCTGCCGAAGACCCCAAGTTGAGTGTCCAGAGTTTTAGCTTCATTCACGTTCTCGCCGTACTCGCCCGACCAGAAGAAGCTCTTCCCTTTCTGCCTTATGATGCCGCTGATATCGATCTTACGGGCGCGAAAGACCTGCTCTTCTTTTTCCGTGAAATCCTCGCCAACCACCGCTACTACCCGGAGTTGAGTAAAGAAGCTGGCCGCAAGAGAAAAGTACGTCGCGGCGCCGCCCAGAATGCGATCTGTTTTGCCGTAAGGAGTTTTGATCGCGTCAAACGCTACCGAGCCGACCACCAGTAGTGACACTAGGCTTTGGCCTCCTGGCCCTGAGCCAGATATTTGTCGAGCAGCAGCCCGAGCTTCTGCCTTGCTGCGGCGGGAATCTTCTTCGGATCGGTCATAATGGCAAACTGCAGTGCCGAACCGCATTTACACTTGCGCTCTCGCGGCATTAGCGCCACCGCCTTCTTGACGACTTTCGCCGCGTTGTCAGCATTCGTATTCAGAACCTTCACAATCTGCTCCACCGTGACTGAGTCGTGTCCCGGATGCCAGCAGTCATAGTCGGTAACCATGGCGCAGGTGGCATAGCAGATCTCCGCCTCACGCGCCAGCTTGGCTTCCTGCAGATTGGTCATGCCGATGACGTCGGCGCCCCAACTACGATAGAGATTCGATTCCGCCTTGGTTGAGAATTGCGGCCCTTCCATGCAGACGTAAGTCCCGCCTTTCTTGCCAACAACACCAACCTGCTTGCACGATTCGGCATATGCTTCCGATGCTTCCGGGCAGACCGGGTCGGCGAAAGCAACGTGCGCCACCACGCCATTGCCGAAGAACGTGGAAATGCGATTGTAAGTGCGGTCGATAAACTGATCAGCAATCACAAAATCGGTTGGCTTGTGCTCTTCTTTCAGCGAGCCCACGGCGGAAAGCGAAAGAATGCGCTCCACCCCGAGCTGCTTCATGCCGTAGATGTTGGCGCGAAAGTTGAGTTCCGTCGGCATGATTCGATGTCCGCGTCCGTGCCGCGCCAGGAAAGCCACTTTGCGTTCCTCAAGCATTCCCAGGACATAAACATCCGACGGCTCTCCAAAAGGCGTCTGCACCGGAACCTCGCGCACATCGGTAAATCCAGGCATGGAGTACAGACCGCTGCCGCCGATGATTCCGATTTCTACCTGTTGCAAAGTAAACTCCTCAAGAAGATGAGTGGGGAATAAAGGATTATATCAATGCGATCCGGCGACGGGTTGCGGCTCGCGCGCGGAATCGCCCTGCTTCAAGCCGGCCGCGATGAGTTTCTGCGCGTTGTCAGGTTCGAAGCTCTCGACGGCAATCACCATGTTCCCTTTTTGCTGAATATAGATTGGGCCATCGCTGCTTGTGTAACGATCCAATCCCGGCTGCGCGGGATCAGCCGGCTGGTGCTGCAGTTGCTTATAGCGCTGCGGGAGCGAGGAAGCATAGATCCTGGCAAACTCCTGCGCCGGCGCGCTTCCCGACCATTTGGAAATGTAGTAAAGACCTATGTGGCCGGTGGAGTTTTTGTCCGCAGGTGTCACTCCCTTGCGTCCCGCAGCATAGTAAGCGCCTCCACGCCACTCGGGGCTGAGATAGTTCGCGACCTTCTCTGCATCGTAAATCTTCAAGATGACATTTACGTCGAACTCCCCGACCGCACCGGCATCGTAAGGCTCATAGTCTTTCTTCAGAAAACTCACGTCAGGCAGATACAGTGGCGGCACTCGATGTCCCGCAAGATACTCTTTCGGCTCCAGGATCTCGCGCGTGGTCTGCGGCATGCGGTCCAGTACGCCTGTATAAGCCAGCTTCTTCCCTCCCACCAGCAGTAGTTCCTTGATGAAGTTCATTCCCTGGCGATAGGGAAAAATCAGCTCGTCTTGAAGAAGTTCCGGCGCGCTTTCAAAGACAGGGCTGTTCTTGTCCTTCTCCATCGAGGACTGCATCATCTCGACAATTTGCGGCGCGCTCTGCACGCTCTTTCCCACAGGCTGAAGCATGTAATCCACCAGGACGATCATGCCCTGCCCTTCCATGACGGCGCTGCGGCATGTAGACTGCTCGTCTTCTTCAATCAGTCCTTTCAAATCATCAAGCCCTTTTTTCTCGATTGCTTCCTCATGCCTGCTCATCTTCTCCAGGTCATAACTTTGGTCCTGGAGAGCGTGGGTGAGTTCGTGCGCCATCACGGCCTTCTGCATGTCAGGAGCAATCCAGTCCAGCAGGTTCATGGTCTTGGTTTTTTCGTCGTAATAGCCCGCGACTTGTTCGGTCAGTAGCTTTATGAGGAAGGAGTGCAGATCAAAAGTCCGCGGCAGCAGCCCAAATTTCTTCAGCACCAGTTCTGAGCGCTCAAAGCGGATTCGGTCTACATCGTCTTTGAAGCGTTCGGTAATGAACTTTTCCACCTGGTTCCGACTGACGATCCGTTTCTTAACGTCGTGCTTAATGGGAAGCAGCGTATCGCGGCTGACGAAATGGAGCACCTCATCAACGGACAGCAGCAGCTCGTGCGCCTCTGCCGGCGTGAGCTTGTGGTCTTTTTCTACCGGTTCTTCTTCGATCTCAACCCGATTGTTAGGAGTCACTGGCGAAGCGGAGGGCGAGGGCACCGGCGATGGGCTCTGCTGAACCGCGGGCGATTGCGCGGGCGCCGCTTGCGGACTCTGGGCCACGCTCCAGGAGACACACAGAAGGAGAACTGCAAGTGAAAGCAGAAGCTTGGTTTTCATCGGGAAAATGCGGGAGAGCTGCAACTCCTTCGGCGAAGGTTGGAAAGATTATTGTACGCTACTGAATCCGGTATCCGCGCCCGCCGATTGGGCGGACGCGGATCAGTTCGGAGTTATTGCAGCGCGAGTTCTGCCGCGCGGACGTACTCGATGACTGAATCGCTCCAGCCGTCGATATGCGTCCATGCGCTATAGCCGACGCCGTTTTTGTAGCTGGCCACATTCAGCATGTAGCCACGCGCCTTCGGGTTCGGAACGGGATCGTGTGACTGCTCGTCAGTAATCACCAGCAAGCGGTCATAGCTCTCCTCAATCCCGTGCAGCGCCCTGCCCAACATGGTTCCGGCGCGACGCTGGCTGGCGTTGATGGCGTCCCGCAACGCAAAGCCGCGACGCGCAGGCAGCCGCACCAGATGGTCTGAGAAGCTATAGACGCTCACCTCCTCGGCGATCTCGCGCAGCAACATCGCCAGCCCGCAGGCTGCATCATTGCGGCGCATCTCAGAGCGGCGCGAAAGCGGAGCGTCCATCGAACCCGAGACGTCCACCAGCAGCACGGTCTTGCCCGGCAGCCTGGGCTGGCCGCAGAGAGAGCGGAACATCGCCTGCTCCAGCTCTGCTTCCCATTGTGGCGCGTGTCGCGCCGCAGCGATGAAGCGGAAGGGCAGAACACGCTCGGCCTTCATGCGGCCGAGCGCGTTTGCGATTAACGTCTTGTCCACCTTCGCTTCGTCCATGTTGCGCAGATTGCGCAGCAGGGCCAATGCGCCGAGCCTGTTTTCGCTGAGCAGACGCTCCCATGTCTCTTGCTTGTCAGCGCCTGCAGAGAGCGCCACTTCCCAGGTGTCCGGCGTGGTAAGATCGCCGTTGACCAACCGCTTCCACAACTCTGCCTGCGTGGCATCCAGCGGCTTGGCGTGGCAGAGAAAGAGCGCGTCGCGCAGCTTCACCGGAGTTGCGCGGTTGTACTTTGCCAGCGCGTACTCATCGAACTTGGTGAAAGCCGTCGCGAGACCCTTCTTCACTTGCGCCGAGAGAGGCTGCTTGCCCTCGCTCCAGTAGAGCGCGACAAACTCGGCGAGTTCGTCAGGGCGCTGAATCACCTGCATCAGCGTGTCGGCCACGAGATGGCGATGCGTTGCCATACGCGCCATCTCCCGAACCACCAGCAGTGACACATGGCGCAGCTTCATCTGCACGCGCGCCTCCACGGCCAGCGACGCAACCTTCTCGGCCGGCACCTTCGCCACCAACTCGCGAATCCGCCCGGCGATGGCGACGCCCTCTTCATAGAACTGGTCCTCCCACAACATGCAGGCCAGCACAGAGCGCCGCAACTGAAGCTCCGGCGAGATCATCCGCGCCGGTGCGCCTTCATGCGTTCGGTGCCCCGTCGTCCATGGGACGTTCAGATTGAGAGTGTTGATGCGGGCCATGGCTGTCCTCCTTTCGTTCTTTTCATCCCAAGCGTAGCGGGGACCCTGCCCTCGTCGCTCTCGGATAAGCTGTTGCATCACATCGCCGGGGAATCAGCGAACCAGGCATGAGCTACGTCCATCGAGTACGATGGACGGCAAGAATCGAACTTGCGACCTCCTGCTTCTAGCAGGCGCTCTACCGCTGAAGTAGCCCAGATCTTCACCACCGGCGACAATCTCTGCGTAGAGACGCGGCACTGCCGCGTCTCCGAGTAATCTTTTGTCTCTTCTTAAACCAGCAACTTCGAGAGAAAGCCTTGTTCGGGGAACATTCGACCGGAGCGTAGAGGTTCGCTGTTCTAGGTTTGAACTACGGCTCGCGAAGCCGGCAGACCTGAAGCCTGCATCTGCGAACAGGTAAGTAGCCCGATCACCACCACCGTTCAGACTTCTCCCCAAAGCGTGTTGAAGATGAACTTTTCGCCGGGGGAACAGACAGCTACGGCACGGGTCGATTGACAAGTCGAAGTAGCCGTGGCTTTCGCCACCCAGCGGTTCTGATTAATGTTTGAAGTGCGTAGGACTAAAGCGCCTGAGGCTAGCTAAGGAGATAGTCAAACGCCCACAGGCTCCCAGGACCGGCAACCGGTTCCGTCAGCCTCCGCACCGAGATTTGGATGATGCATTTCATTGGGCGTTCTCCTACGCATAGAAAGCATAGCAATTGGGTTGAATTTCTGTAAATGCAGAAATTACGGAATTGCAGAAAATAAATTGTGAACTAGAAAGTTTCGCTGCTGAATTGTCGAATTTTGAAGTTGAGCTCCGAGCGCAGGGACCAATCGCTATATTCGGGACACGGCATTGGCAATCCACTCCGCTGCTTCTCTCGTTCCTAAACTGCCGCCGATATCGTGAGTCGTTTTCTTCTGTCGCACGGCTTCGAGCACTGCTCGGTTAACGCGCGCCGATTCCCCGGCGAATCCCAGGTGATCGAGCATCATGGCAGCCGCAGAAATCGCGCCGATCGGATTGGCGATGTTCTTTCCTGCAAACGGCG
Source organism: Terriglobales bacterium (assembly GCA_035280185.1). Taxonomy (GTDB): domain Bacteria; phylum Acidobacteriota; class Terriglobia; order Terriglobales; family Acidobacteriaceae; genus Angelobacter. Next base: position 6,437 of record DATEGH010000077.1, on the reverse strand, counting down.
GAGCCGAGCCGTGTACCGGCTCAAACATCGATGTCTTGCCGGGATGGATGTTGCCGCTGGCCGCCATGCCCAATCCGCCCTGTAGCGCCGCCGCGAGATCGGTAATGATGTCGCCGAACATGTTGTTGGTCACGATAACGTCGAACTGCTTGGGATCCCGCGCCATGTGCATGCAGAGTGCGTCCACATACATGTGCTGCGATTGAATTTCCGGATATTCAGCCGCCACCAGCTTGAAAACGCGCTGCCACAGCCCGCCGGCAAAGGTCATGACATTCGACTTGTCCGACATCAGGACTTTCTTCCGGCTCTGCTTGCGCGCCAATTCAAACGCAAAGCGGATCACGCGCTCTACGCCTTTGCGCGTATTGAAATCCTCCTGCGTGGCGATCTCGTCAGGTGTACCCTGCTTGAACAAGCCTCCAGCGTCCACATATGGGCCTTCCGTGTTCTCCCGGATCACGACAAAATCCACATCCTGCGGCTTCACGCTCTTGAGCGGACATAGCGATTCATCCAGCAGCCTCACCGGACGCACGTTGGCGTAAAGGTCCATCTTGAAGCGCATGCCCAGCAGGATTTCCTTGGCATGAATGTTCGTTGGCACCCTCGGGTCGCCCAGCGCGCCTACAAATACGGCATCGAAGTCGCGCTCCAGCCTGGCGAAACCGTCCGCTGGAATCGTGGTTCCGTCCTGAAGGTAACGGTCCGCCGACCAATCGAAGTGGGTGAACTCCACCGCGGCTCCCGTTGCTCGAACGACCTCTAATGCCGCTGGAATCACCTCTTTGCCGATGCCGTCACCGGGCACCACTGCAATGCGCTTTGCAGGCATAAGGGAGAACTATAACATTCGGTATAAAGGCACGAGTGCCAGGGACAGTCCCTCAAGGCTGCAAACATTGACGTTTCTGTCCAATTCGGGCTACGGTTGTTACTCAACTTTCTTTCTATGCCTCTGCAGAGGTTTTTCCCGGTGTTTAGAGTTGTGTTTTTCACGCTCGTGCTGATCGTGCTCTCACCATCTCCGGGCGCATCAGCACAGAAGGCAGAGCAAGGAACTCAACCCACCATCCGAACCGAAACGACATTGGTAGAAGTTCCTGTGATCGTGAGTGACAAGCAGGGGCATCCAATTGCAGATCTGCGCAAAGAAGACTTCCTGGTCAAAGAAGATGGCAAACGGCAAGAGATCGCGGTCTTCGAGCATCTCAAGCATGTCGCTGCTCCTGCGATTGCCCTGCCAGTTCTCGAAGGCGTATTCACCAACCGCGTGCAGCAAACCGGACCGGCACGCCTCACCATTATCGCCATAGACGCTGTAAGTACGGCGATCACCGAGCAACAAGACATCCGCAAGCAACTGGTGAATTTCATATCCCGCAACGTTTCTGTCGACCAGCCGGTCGCCCTTGTCATGCTTGCAGAAAACAGAATCAAGGTTCTGCATGACTTTACAACCGACCCGCGCGTGCTTGTCGCCGCGCTTAAGAATATTTCTTCTGGTCACTCGGCGGCAGCGTCGTTGGCGAGTGATGACGCCGTCGTTCAGTCCATCCCTAACCCTCTGAACTCAGGCATGCAAAACATGTTCAACCAAATGGTGGCGGCAGAGACCGATACGATTCAGACCGCCTTTCAAAGCTTCATGGTGGGCCAGCGCCGCACCATGGTTCAGAACTCATTGGAAGCGTTCAACGAAATCGCTCGTGCGTTTGTGGGCATCCCGGGACGCAAGTCTCTGATTTGGATTACCAACGGAGCCTCGATTTCGACTGGCGATCTGGACATTGCTGCCAACTTTGACCGCGGCCAGACGGTTTTGGGCAGTACGGGATTACCGAATCCAATCGTGCCACGTACGCACGATTCTCCGGTCAGCATTGCCGATGCCGGTCCTCGCACCGAGGAGTACTTTCAGAAGACGTGGAAACTCCTGAACTCCTCGGATATCGCAGTGTACCCTCTGGACATCAGTGAAGCCTCGGATCCAGGCTTCACCAATCCGGCTCTACGGGTGCGTAGCGGACTAAGGCGTCCAGTCAACAATCTGGACAAGCTTGAGGAGTTTGCCCAGTCCACAGGGGGCTCTCTGTGCCTGCGAACCAGCGATCTGGATGATTGCTTCAGGAAAGCGTCCGAGGATTCGCAGGATTATTACATGCTGGGGTATTATCCGGCTCCTGCCGATAAGAAAACAGACTGGCGACGAATCCAGGTTTCTTGTGTCAGAAAAGATGTGGTGATTCGAGCGCGCTCTGGGTATTTCCCACAGAGAACAGCGCACCATGAAAGCAAGGATGCAGCCGCCCCCGTGCTCCAGGCTATCGGATCGCCGCTTGAATACACCAGCCTTCCGCTTGAGGTGAAGCTTGAATCACCAGGACCAACACCGGGGGACAGCAGCAAGAGGCGGGTTGGATTCACCTTCTTTGTGCCGCCAACCGCAGATTTCATCTCATCTGCGGATGAGTCTATGAGCTTGACCTTCGCTGCCCTGGCCAAATTGCCGAACGCTACGCCCGCGGCTCAATTCCTTCGCGAAGCCTCAGGTAAGCTCAAGCCCGAAGCCGCCGCCGATCTCACAATCCATGGATTTGCGCTGCCGGGTTTCGTTGACCTTGCGCCGGGAGAATATGCGCTCCGGTGCGTCGTTCGCAACAACCTTAATGGCCATATCGGCAGCGTGACCGTGCCCTTGAAAGTGCCAAATGAAACGGGCGCTCGGCGGAAGTGAGTGAATCCAGCATAACGGCACGAACATCTAATCTCTTGACCAGAATCCGCATGCTCTCTAAGCTAGCGGAAGGTTAAGCAACAAACGGCCAAAGCTTTACCGTACGGGGGCGTCACGGCTTCGACGGAAGTGCTTGCGGCCAGGAGGCATACCGGGGCGCATTCCCCCGTAAGTGGTGCAAAACAATAATTGCCAACTCTAACCAGTTTGCATACGCTGCTTAATAATTAAGTAGCGCGCTCTCCGCAGCTTCGCCTACGGGCTGCGAAAGGGCGTCGCACAGTAGGCTTATCTGTTGGCCCTACGTCCGGGGGCCTCCGGAGACATTCACGGGCTAGCTGCTTGCGTTTCTTGTCCGTTCTAAGCGCAAGCGGCGAATGTGACGGGGTAATTCCCGTCGCGGGAACTGGACTAAGTATGTAGGCTCTTGACCAGTAACATTTTCGGACGCGGGTTCAACTCCCGCCGCCTCCACCAGACTAATCATCATTTTGCGCCGGCAAGGACGCGCAGGAGTTCGCTGTCAGGCGTGTCATGGCTCAATTCCCAGAACATCACGCCTCCAAGATGATGATCTGTTATGTACGCTGATTTTTCCCGCAGAGCCCGCGGGCAATCATAACTCCAGAAATTCCCCTCATTCCAAACAGTACAGCTTGCCACTTTTGCATAGAACATACGATCCGCAGTCTTCGGCAACGCCTTCAACTCGCGGTAAGAGCCGCCTGAATGGGCCGGACCCGTCGCGGCTTGAAACAGTCCGTGATTGATGTCCCTTACTCCGCGCCAGCCTTTTCCGTAAAAGGGAACGCCAAAGACAATCTTTTCTGGCGGCACTCCGGCCTTCAAGAATCCCCGAACAGCATAATCGCCGTAGCGCTTGCTCAGCGGCGGTTTTGAGGGATCGCGTGGATCATGAAGCAGAGCGCTATGAAAGTTGGTGATCGGCTCGGAATTCCAGTGCAGGTCGTAAGCCATGATCGACAAAAAATCCAGCTTCGCGCTGATCTCTTTCAGTTCAAAATTGTTGTAGTACTCTTCTTCTGCAGGAAGAGCAGCCGTAAGCAGAAGGCCGGGCCGAAAAACATTAAGCTGGCGGCGAAACTCATTTACGAGAGCAGTGAAATTCTTTTTGTCCTCAGGGCTTCCCGGCTCCATGCCGCCTTCTACCGGATACTCCCAGTCCAGATCAATGCCATCGAAAATTCCAGGTTCGTGAATCCCCGGTGCGAAATCTCCTGCGATGAAGGTTTGCACGCAAGACCGCACAAATTCGCGCACGTGGTCAGGTTGAGCCGCGCTGGAGAAGCCGCCGGATTGCCCCCATCCGCCGAGAGAGATCAAAACTTTGAGCTTCGGATCTTGGCGCTTCAGCTCCTGGAGCTGATGAAACGTACCGCGGAGCTGGCTAGCGCTCGTCGGATCGGCGGTGCCGTCCACACTGGTTGTTGGGGAATAAGCGTGCCGGAGCGCGACTTCCGGATTCAGGACCTGGCACCGATTGTCTGCCACCCGCCCGAAAGCGTAGTCCAATTGCGTCAGCAGACGCGCCGCGTCACTCGTGACAATGTTCTTGATGGTGTACTTGCCGGACTCAGCGCCTTCTTCATTGAAGTAACCGACGATCTGCCGAGAGTGAACTTGAGGCTGACTGCCTTCCTGGCTGAAGGCCACTGATGCCAGCGCAAGTAGAGCAATCCATGTGCAAATTCCTTTGAACGAGCCTGTCAATGAACAACCTCCCCTGCGACGATGGTATGAACAACTTCACCTTCAGGCGTGAGCACAACCAAATCCGCCCGCCTTCCTGTCGCCAACCGACCGCGCTGATCGGAAATCCCGAGAAGCCTGGCCGGGTTCAACGTCACCAACCCCAGTGCCTGCTGAAGGCTCCATCCTGCGAACTTCATCACATTGCGAACGGCGCGATCGAGTGTAAGCACGCTTCCCGCAAGCCTGCCCTGGTAGTCGCAGCGACCACCCCTAACCTCGACATCAAAACTGCCCAGCTTGTAAGTTCCATCCGGCATACCGGTGGCGCTGATGGCATCAGTGATCAGAATCGCGTGCTCCGGTTCTTTGGCGCGGAGGAAGAGGCCGACCACCTCAGGATGCACATGAATTCCATCGGCAATGACATCGGCGCTGATTTGATCGTTATTGAGGATTGCTCCCAGCAATCCCGGAGTGCGATGGTCAAGTGCGCGCATGGCATTGAATGTGTGAGTCGCGTGGGAAGCTCCGGCGGAAATCGCGCACTCCGCTTCCTCCAATGTGGCATTGGAGTGACCCAGGCTCGAGATGATTCCAAGGCTTCGGGCATGGGCAATGGTTTTACGTGCGTTGGGAAGCTCCGGAGCGATCGTCATCAGTTTCAGTGTGCCTTGCGATGTTTGCCAGAATTGATCCAAGACGGCCGTGGAGGGCGGTAAGAGATTCTCAGGCGGGTGAACGCCTCGCTTTTCGTGACTGATGAAAGGACCTTCAAGATGGATTCCGACCGGGCAAGCTCCTTGATTTCCGATCATCTTTTTTTGGCCAATCCTTCGGCCGAGGCGGTCCAGCGCTGAAAAAATCTTCTCCATCGGCGCAGTGACGGTCGTCGGCAGATATGATGTGACCCCATGGCGCAGGAGCTGACGCTCGAACTGCTGTTGCCCGACGCCATCTGCTTCCATCACGTCGTGCCCTGCTCCACCGTGGATATGAATGTCAATAAAGCCGGGCGCGAGGACCAGATCAGGAAAATCGAGTCGTCGGCCGCTCGGCAGTTCCGCAGTTGCTGCTGCGCTCACGAGATTGATGCGGCCATCTTCCACCACAACAACGGGAGATTCGATTTTTTGCTGGGGTGTAAAGAGGCGCTCGGCTGTGATGATGGTCCGCATTCGCGATCCAGGCTATTTCCGATTGGCGCGCGTTGACTCGCGAATCACAAGCTCGGATGCCAATTTGCGGTGCACTGCCGCAAATTTTCGGCTCTCGCTGCCGGCGTTGATTGCATCCATGACGATGTTGACGGCCGCCCCTCCCATGGACTCCATCGGCTGACGAACCGTGGTAAGGGACGGCACAAATTCAGACGACGGCGCGACGTCATCGAAACCGATCACGGAGCATTGCTCCGGTACTCTGATCCCGGACTTGGCCAGAGCACGGATGGCGCCGAAGGCCGTCATATCGTCATAAGCCATCAACGCGGTGAAAGTTCGGTTGCGGTTGATGAGTTCGGTGGTCGCACGAAACGCATCGTCCACGCCGAGATTGGGATCGAGTTGGTCCGGGAGGTCCACGATCAGACGCGGGTCCAGCTCCAGCCCGGTATCACGAGCGAAGCGCTGCACGCCGCGCCAACGATTTTTGCTGCTGGAGAGCGCCTTTGGGCCGCGAACAAATGCAATTCGACGATGACCGAGGGCATGCAGATGAGCTACCGCTGTGTAGCCGCCACCTTCATCGTCCACTGTGACGGAGCTGTTGGAATTCGATTCAAGCTCGCGTCCAATGATCACCGTCGGGATCTGCGGCTTCTCCAGATCGGCAAGAAGATTAATGTCCAGGTACAGCCAATTGGCCAGGACAATTAGACCTTCCACCCGACGTTCCAGCAGCATCTCCAGATACCGCTCAAAACGGCCGCGGTTGTTATGCGCATCAGTAAGGATGGAAAGATAGGACGAGCGGTAGAGCGAGACTTCAA
>DATEGH010000076.1:0-20021 GCA_035280185.1 Terriglobales bacterium | reverse complement strand
TGGAAGCCACCGGCGAGACTTTCGAACTGGTCTTTGTTGACGATGGCAGCATGGACCGTACTTACAAGCTGCTGCGGGAGATCGTGACCATTGATAGCCGCGTGGTCGTAGTGAAGCTTCGCCGCAACTTCGGCCAGACTTCAGCTCTGGCTGCCGGCTTTGCTCATGCTCAAGGCGAGTACCTGATCGCCATGGATGGCGATCTGCAACATGATCCCGAAGACATTCCGCAGTTCATCGAGATGCTGGAACAGGGCTATGATCTGGTGAGTGGTTGGCGCAAGGAGCGTGTGGACAACTTCGTGATGCGCCGGATTCCGTCACGCATCGCGAACTGGACTATGGCCAAGCTGAGCGGCGTGGACATTCACGACTTTGGCACTACGTTCAAGGCCTACCGGCGCGAGATCATTCAGCAGTTGCCCTTATACGGCGAACTGCACCGATTTATTCCGGCATTGGCCTCCTGGTACGGTGCTTCGATTTGCGAGATTCCCATTAAGAACATCGTGCGGCCCAAAGGCGCTTCGCATTATGGAATCTCGCGCACTTTCCGAGTTTTCTTTGATCTGATCACGATACGGTTCTTGCTTAAATACATGTATCGTCCACTGCACCTGTTTGGCAGCGTAGGAATGCTATCTCTGTTCAGCGGGCTGGGCATCGCGCTGTGGTTGATGCTTTCCAAAGTGCTGTGGCACGTGGGAGTCATGGGCCAGCACGGGCCGTTGCTGATTTTTGCGGCCGTGATGATCGTGTTTGGCGGTCAGATGCTGGCGCTGGGCCTTTTGGGGGATTTGCAAGTACGCAATTTCCAGGAGCCCTCGCGACGAGTCCCATACACAGTGGCGCACGTGCTTCGTTCCCAAAGCCAGGAGCAGGCCGTCAACGAATAGCATCCAACGGATCAGTTAGAAAAAAGATTATGAGCGCAGGACTGACTACGCAAACTGAATTGCGGCTGGCCAAAAGAATGGCCCGCCTTGGAACTGAAACCGCATTTGAGACCCTGGCTAAGGCGCGGGGACTGGAAGCGCAAGGCAAGGAGATCGTCCATCTGGAGATTGGCGAGCCCGACTTTGACACTCCGGCCAACGTAATCGATGCCGGCGTGAAGGCCATGCGCGGCGGCTGGACTCACTACACACCTTCCGCCGGCTTGCCTGACCTGCGTGAAGCCATCGCAGAGGACGTAAGCCGTTCACGAAGAGTGAAGGTTGCGCCGGAAGAAGTCGTCGTCGTTCCCGGTGGCAAACCCACGATTTACTTCACTTTCACAGCGCTGGTTGAAGAAGGGGATGAGGTCATCTATCCCAATCCCGGTTTCCCTATTTACGAGTCGCTCATCAACTTCACCGGCGCGAAGGCGGTGCCGCTGCACCTGCGTGAAGAGAACGAATTCCGTCTGGACGTAAATGAACTTGCCGACAAGATCACCGATCGCACCAAGCTGATCGTTATCAACTCGCCGCACAATCCCACGGGCGGGGTGCTCACCGAGCAGGATATTCGCGATATCGCCGCTGCGATTGGCGACCGTGACGTAATGGTCCTCTCTGACGAGATTTACAGCCGGCTGATTTTTGAAGGCCAGCATCACTCGCTCATGTCGCTGGACGGCTGGAAAGACCGCGTGATCATGCTCGACGGCTTCTCCAAAACCTTCGCGATGACCGGCTGGCGCCTCGGGTACGGCGTGATGCGCAAAGACCTTGCAGCGTATTTCGGTCGCCTGATGACCAATGTGAATTCCTGTAGCGCCGGCTTTACGCAGGTGGCCGGCATTGAAGCCGTGCGCGGCGATCAGTCCTCGGTGACGCACATGTGCCAGCAGTTCAAGCTGCGCCGCGACCGCTTTATTGCCGGGCTGAACAAGATTCCGGGCTTCTCGTGCCGCCTGCCGCATGGCGCTTTTTATGCCTTCCCGAATATCAGCAGGACGGGCTGGACCTCAAAGAAGCTGGCAGATGCTCTGCTGGAGCAGGCAGGTGTGGCGTGTCTTTCCGGGACTGCATTCGGCCAATATGGCGAGGGATATCTGCGCTTCAGCATCGCCAATTCGCTGGAGAATCTTGAAAAGGCGCTGCAGCGGATTGAAGCCTGGACGAAGAAGAATCTTTGATTGCCGCTGATTCCGCAGATAGGCGCTGATCGGAACGAATTCAGGGCAGCTTCGTGCGCAGCCGGCGAATCTTGCCGGCTTTTGAGGGTTATGAGCCAATCCGGCTCTGGAAGATCGCTGCCGGTTATTTCACCACTTCGCCAGCGGCATCACGCGGCTTTCGCCGGATCCGGAAAAGGGAATGGCCGGGCGCTGCGTCCAGGGCTGATGGATGTTCTGGAAAAGAATTACGGCGGCGACGTTACGCGCATGCCTTACGTTGTGAACAAGGAAGCATTCAAATAAGAAATCTGGCTCCGGCAGTTACATTCCCGCGCTCTTGCGCTTTTTCGCGCCCTTCACATCGAGTTCGTTCACGACCTGTTGAACGTTAGGCACGCTCGCCGCGAGCTTCTCCACTTGGTCGCGAAGAGCCATGTTGTCAACGCGTCCCGTTAACGTGAGCACTCCGTTCTTGGCGTCGTAGCGGATGTGCTGGTTCTCCAGACGATTGGCGATGATGACGGCCTTAAAGTCCTTCTGGATGGCATCATCCACATTGGCATCAATCTTTCGCGCCGCATTTTCCACTCCTTCGGGGCGGATGCCGATCTCATTGGATACAACGTAACCGGCTGAGGCTCCTTTGGCCACGTCTTCTGCGCGGTCTTTCTCTTCCTGAGAACGGAGATCGCCTTTCAGAGTCACGAGCTGCTTGTCGCTGTTCACGTCAATGGAAATGTTTTTGAAGCCGGCATTGTCGAGAGCCTTTAAGACCTGATCTTTTACATCAGGCGTGTTGGCCTTATTGGTGGAGCATCCCACAAAGATTGCCAGCAGAAGAGAAGCGAACAGCACCGCACTGCGATTTTGACGCATAGAGCCCCCAGAAGTATTCAATGCTTGGATGCGGTTGAGGGCAGAGAAGAGGCTTAGCGGGCGGAGGCCACCAGCGCCAGCGCCATGGAGCGGAAGATTCGCGCGCCATCGGAAGAGCCGAGCAGCGACTCGCTGCAACGGTCAGGGTGAGGCATCATGCCCAGAACGTTTCGCCCTTCGTTGCAGATGCCGGCAATATTGTCGAGCGATCCGTTCGGGTTGGCTTCCGGAGCGATCTGCCCGTCGGGCGTGCAGTAGCGGAAGATGATGCGGTTATCGCGGCGGAGTGACTCCAGAGTACCGGGGTCGCAGTAGTAATTGCCTTCCATGTGGCCAATGGGAATGCGCAAAACCTCGCTTGGCTTACAAGCATTCGTGAATGGAGTATCAGCATTCTCAACGCGCAGATTGACGTACTTGCAGATGTATTTAAGGCCGGCATTGCGCAGGAGAGCGCCGGGGAGCAGACCTGCTTCGCAGAGAATCTGAAAACCATTGCAGATGCCGATGACCAGCCCGCCGGACCCGGCGAACTTGCGCACTTCGTCCATGATCGGAGCGAAACGGGCAATCGCGCCGGTACGCAGGTAGTCGCCGTAGGCGAAGCCTCCGGGCACGACGATAGCGTCACAGCCTTCAAGATCGTGCGATTCGTGCCACAGCATCGTTGCCTGCTGACCTGTCGCGGTGATGGCCGCGTGGTAGCTGTCATGATCGCAATTGGAGCCGGGAAAAACGATGACGCCGAATTTCATGAGTTCATTGTAGCAATGGCGGCGGCTAGAGCAATCAGCACTCAGTAGTCAGCATTCAGCCCCGGGACAGAATCGCCGAAATCGCCGAAACTGCCAAAGATTGAAAATTGAAAACCACATAGACGGAACGAGGTTTTCAGTTTGGATTGTTTGGCAATTTTGGCATTCCTGGCAATTTCGATTTGCGCGAATCGCTTACGGCACACCGGAGTAAACTGAGCGCAGAATGACGGAACTACGCGACTGGCGCTCGCATTTGCGCACTACCGGTTCGGCGCTGAAGAACTGGTTCATTGCCCAGTGCCAGGACTCGCTCGCGGTAGCGCTGATGTGGCTCGTTGGCCTGTTGATCATCGGCATCCCCTGGGCGCCGCTTTGGGCGGCGCTGGCGGGATTGCTGCAGTTCATTCCGAATTTCGGCGTGATGATTTCAGTCATTGGGCCGGCGCTGATCGGGGCCGTCAGTTCCGACCACATGAAGTTTTTCTATGTGCTGATCCTGTTCGCCGTCATCATGGTGACGGACGGGCTCTTCCTTCAGCCATACTTGATGAAGCGGACAGCGAAGGTGCCATTCTGGATTGCGCTAACCGCGCCGATCGTTCTGGGAATCCTTATTCCGTTCTGGGGAGTGCTGCTGGCACCGCCGCTGCTGGCTGTGGTGTTTGCCTTCAAGCGTGCTGCGGCCCCATCGGTTCCGAAACAGCAGTAACTGCGTGCTATAATCTACTTTGTTTTCATGCGCTTGTTAGCGACCCACCGCGGCTGCCTAAATCTTTGATTTTTCGAGGGTATCCACATGTCAGGCCATTCAAAATGGGCCACCATTAAACATAAAAAGGGCGCGCTCGACGCTAAGCGCGGCAAGATTTTTACCCGTCTCATCAAAGAAATCACTATGGCTGCCAAAAGCGGCGGAGGCGATCCTGAAGGCAATCCGCGCCTGCGCACTGCAATTGCCGCTGCCAAGGCTGAAAACATGCCGGCCGACAACATCAAGCGCGCTGTCCAGCGCGGGACCGGTGAACTCCCTGGAGCGACCTATGAAGAAATCACGTTTGAGGGTTATGGTCCGGGAGGCGTAGCGTTGCTGGTGGATGTGACCACCGATAATCGCAATCGCACGGTGAGCGAGATCCGGCACGCATTTGGCAAGAACGGCGGGAACTTAGGCGAGTCCGGCTCCGTTGCCTGGATGTTCCATAAGAAGGGCTCGATTGTGGTTGCGAAGACCGCAGCTAAAGAAGACGACCTGATGAACCTGGTTCTGGAGAACGGCGGCGAAGACCTGAACGACGATGGCGAGAACTGGGAAATTACGACTGATCCCGGAGCCTATGAAGGTGTTCTCGATGCGGTGAAGAAAGCCGGGATTGAAGTAGCACACTCCGAAGTGGGGATGGTTCCGCAGAACTACATCAAGCTGGAAGGACCGGCGGCCAACCAGATGATCCGGCTGCTGGAGGCCATTGAGGACCACGACGATGTGCAGAACGTGTTCTCAAATTTCGATGTGGATCAGAAGCAGCTTGAAGAAGTAGCTGGATAGCGAGTTAGCCTTTGCGATGGCGGCTTGTGGGCCGCCTTTTCGTTTTGCGGCTAAACCTGATAGGCTCACCTGCGACTCTTCGCGAACGCATGAAACGCCGCTTCCTTTATCCACTGATTTCTTCCCTGTCTCTGTGTCGTTACGCTGCTTTGCTGGCGGCAGTGTTATTGATTGCAAGCCTCGCCCAAGCTCAATCCAAGCCGCTTGAGAATCAACCCTGGGACTATGGCTTCTGGGCCAGCGGGGGATTCAGCGTTCCTGGCGGAACGAAAGACACGCATATGATCAACGGCGGCGTGCGCCTCGGGAAGGTTCTTACAGGAGATCATCTGCCCGGGTTGGTGCGAGGGAACTTTGAATGGTCGGCCGACCTCATTCCGCTCTACTACATCTGGCAGCCGGCCCCGGCCAGGAACGCGTTTGCTGAAGGCCTCAATCCCGTAAACTTAAAGTGGAACTTTACTGATTGCGGGCGGGCGGTTCCTTTTGCGGAGCTTGGAGGCGGTGTTCTTTTCAGCAATCACGATGTCCCGAATGGCACTTCGCATGTCAATTTTCTGACGCATGGCACATTCGGTATCCAGCTTTTCAACGACGAGAGGCGGGCCGTGACTGCAAGCGTGCGTTTCGAGCACATATCAAATGCGGGCCTGGCGACGCCCAATCCGGGAGTTAACACGGTGCAGTTTCTGTTAGGCGTGAATTGGTTCAAGTGATTTGGTAATTTGGTAAGTTGGTAATTGATCGCACAGCTAGCCAGTAGCAAATTACGAAATTACCAAATTACCAACTTACGAAAATTTCCTTATGTCCACACTGGTCGAATGCGTTCCCAATTTCTCTGAAGGCCGCAACCGCGCGGTTGTCGATGCGATCGTCGAGGCGATGAAGATTCCGGGCGTCTACCTGCTCGATCGCGAGATGGATGCCGACCACAACCGTTGCGTGATCACACTCGTCGGCGACCGCGAAGCCATTGCCGAGGCAGCGATTCGCGGCGTGGGCAAGGCTTCAGAGCTGATTGACCTCACCGGCCATCAAGGAGCGCATCCGCGCATCGGCGCGGCGGATGTGATTCCGTTCATTCCCATCGAGGGTGTAACCATCGAGGATTGCATCGCCATAGCACGCAGGGTTGGTGAGGAGATCTGGAAGCGCTTCGAGATTCCTATCTATCTCTATGAAGCGGCGGCGACCACGCCGGAGCGGCAGAACCTGGAGAACATCCGCCGCGGGCAGTTTGAAGTTCTACGCGACGACATCAAGACGAATCCGGCGCGCCGCCCGGATTTTGGCGATCCGCGCTGCCATCCCACGGCGGGAGCAACGGTTGTGGGAGCGCGCAAGGCGCTCATTGCCTACAACGTGTTTCTGAATACGACGAATGTGGACATCGCAAAGAAGATTGCCAAGGCGATTCGGTTTTCTTCCGGTGGATTGCGCTTTGTAAAAGCCGCCGGGTTTGAGGTGCGTGGACTGGCGCAGGTCTCGATGAACCTGACCGACTTTGAGCAAACGCCGATTGCGCGCGTGTTCGAATTCGTGAAAAGGGAAGCGGCGCGCTACGGCGTGATGCCGCTGAACAGTGAGATCGTCGGCCTGATTCCCAAGGCGGCGCTGGAGCAGGCAGCGGAATGGTTCTTGCAGGTGGAGAATTTTGATTCGTCGTTGATCCTCGAAAACCGGCTGGCCGGCGTGATGGGCGGCAAAATGGCGGTCGGCGGTTTGCGCGCCGGCGCCGAGCCTTTCATTGAGCAGCTTGCCGCGCCCACGGCCACTCCGGGCGGAGGGAGCGCCTCGGCTGCTGCTGCAGCGATGGCGGCCGCGTTGGGCAGCATGGTGGCAGGGATGTCACGAGGAAAGAAAGCTTATGCCCAATACGAGCCGCAGTTGAGCCAGGCCTTGGCACGGCTGGCGCAGCTTCGCGAAGAACTCAAAGCCGCAATTGACGCCGACGCTGAAAGCTATACCAGCGTCATGACTGCCTACAAGCAAGCCAAAGCTTCGGGAGATGGCGACGCGATTATTGAAACTGCACTTCACGGCGCCACCACGGTGCCGCTGGAGACGGCTGTTCGCGCGCGCGAAGTGTCGGATATCGTGAAGTCGCTCGGCCCGATCACCAATCCCAATATGGCCTCAGACCTCACGGTGGCGTCGTCGCTGGCGAGTGCCGCTATTGTGGGCGCGCTGGCCAATGTCGAGATCAATCTCGGCTCGCTGAAAGACGCAACTTTCGCCTCCGAAGTGCGTTCTAGAGTAGCGCAGCTTCAAAGGTGAATACCTTAAAGTAACGCGTCCAGCATCCTGAGCTGCTGCTGAAAGCATCAGAATTTTCAGAAAACCGGATTAAAATGGAAGCCAGCATGAAACGCATTCTTGCTCTCTCTTTCTCAATCTTAATCGCCTCTCTGCCCTGCTTCGGGGCGGCGCTGAGCACCAACGCGCGCGCCGTGATCCCAAAGCAAGTGCAGCAGATCATCAATGTGGATTATCGGAGAATGAAGAACTCCGATACCGCCATGCAGATGAAGTCGAAGCTGATGCCGCCCAACATGAAGCAGTTTGAAGACGCTTTGAAGGACATCGGCGTGGTGGTGGACCGCGATATTGACCAGATCACGCTGGCTTCGTTCCGCAGTTCGGACAATAAGAGCCTGCAGATCGTGGGCATTGCCCAGGGAACGTTCCCTCGCAAACAGATTTATGCCAAGCTGACGAAACAGAAGATCAAGGGCAAGAAAGTTGATACGGCGCTCGTTTATCCCATGTCCGGCGGGATGCAGATGACATTTCTGGATGCGAACACGATGCTGTTTGGCGATCAGTCCGCGGTCAAGGCCGCGCTGGACGCTCGCGACGGCAGCAGCATGAGCCTGAACTCGAACGGCGATATCACTGACATGATTGCCTCCGTAGACCAGGGAACGGTGTGGAGCGTCCTGGATTCGCAGGGCACGCAAACCATGTTGAAGTCCGCGCTGGGCACTGCTTCCAACCTTACGGAGTACGATACATTGAAGAACCGGCTGACCGGTTCGCATTACACCATGGACTTCGATCACGGAGTTGACTTCAACCTGAACGTCGTCACTTCAGACAACATGACCGCGGCAACGCTCTCGTCTGTCCTCAAAGCCGGATTGTTGTTCAAGAAGATGAATGCCACAGCGACGGAAAAGACGGCGATTGACGATACCAGCGTTGATTCCGACGGCGGCAAGCTGCGGGTGCATTTCAAGGCCGATGATAAGAGCTTCCAGTCGCTGCTGGAATCGCCCATGTTTGCGGCGGTAACGCACTAGAACGCAATCAAGCGCAACAGCTCCTCTCCACAGAGGCGCTCTCCTGCTCCGTATCAGCTTTCAGGATGTACACCTCCCAGCGATACCGGCTGGGATCGTTCACCCAAAACTTATCCTGAAGGGCGTAGCAGCAGGTGGTGTTCATCTCGGCTTTGGTCTCGTAGCCGGCAGCTTCCAGGCGCTTTTTGATCGCAAGCATCTCGTCGCGGGTTTGCACTCGCAGACCCATGTGGTTCAAACCTTGCAGGCAGCAGTGGGACTTCTCCTGGAGAGCCAGGTTGACGGCGGGATTTTCAAGATCGAACTTGGCGTATCCCGGCTTGAGCTTGGTCGGCGGGCTGGCCAATAAGGTGGAATAGAAGCGGACCGAAGTCTCCAGGTTCTCGACGTCCAGGGACAAGTGGAATCTGGCATTCATGGTGTATCTCCTTAGATTGATTGATGTCGATATGTATGGACAAAAAAATTTAGATACCGTTGCTGAGCGAGTGCCCGAGCTCCTTCAGCGCCTTTTCATTTCTCTGATACCACATCCACAGACCTTGCTTCTGCGCCTGGACCAATCCGGCTTTGGCCAGGATCGCCATATGGTGCGAGATCGTCGGCTGTGAAAGTTTGATCCGTTCTTCGATATCGCAAGCACACATGCCTTCGCTTTTGCCGATAGAACAGCAGCCTTTCTGCTTGAGCAAGCGGAGGATCTTCAGGCGCGTGGGATCGGCAATCGCCTTCATCGCCTGGACCAGATGTTTGTCTGAAGCAGCAGCCATATTGATAAGTATCAATTTACTTGCAGGCGTTTGTCAAGAGCGGGGAAGAATTGCCAGAAATGCCAAAATTGCCAAAAAATCCAAAGTGAACCCCCGCGAGCGGTTGAGTGCTGCGGTAGGGTATCATCGAAAAGTGGGCGAAGCTGGTCTTTTCACGGGAAACGAGCGCAAGGAAAAAGAACGCGAGATGCAGCGCGAGGGCCGTCTTCCGCCCGGCCAGGCGCTCACCCTCAAGTGGCCGGTGCTGCACTATGGCAGCGTGCCGCGATTCGATCCTGCTCGCTGGGATTTTCGCGTGTGGGGGCTGGTTGAGAACCCGGTGAAACTCAGTTGGCAGGAGTTCGGCAAACTTGCGACGGTGCATACCCACAGCGACTTTCATTGTGTTACACGATGGAGCCGTTTCGATAATGATTGGACCGGCGTCGCATTCCGCGAGATCCTGAAAATGACGAAGCCAAACCCCGAAGCGAAATATGTGCTGGTCCATGCTGAACAAGGGTTCACCGCGAATGTTCCGCTTGCCGATCTGGATCGCGACAACGTCCTGCTGGCCACGCATCATGACGGCCAACCGCTTACGGCGGACCACGGCTTTCCTCTGCGCCTGATTGTTCCGCACCTGTATGCCTGGAAGTCAGTGAAATGGGTGCGCGGGCTGGAATTCCTGGAGAGCGATGTTCCGGGCTTCTGGGAGCAGAATGGCTACCACATGTATGGCGACCCGTTTAAAGAGCAGAGGTTTGATACGGACTAGCGGGAACCCCTTACCGCGGATTTACACGGATGAGCGCGGATTGGCATTAACCAACGGTAAATCTGTGACTCTTCAGCGGATCCCGTGCGCCTACGGCGTTGAGCATTTTTAAGGGCGGAAGCTACCTTTTCAGGTGGCTTTTTTTGTGTCATGAAGCGTTTGCGGGGCTAAACCCTGTCTATTAAGAGACAATTCCGGCAGCGCGGAAGCCATTCGATTCGCGAAGAGCTAAGAGAGGTGCTGTGAACTGGTAAGTCATTGCAGGACAAGATGATCCACAGGAGAGGGCGGCGATGGAGTTGATTCTTGTGGAACTGGACGACATGAGCCTGAAAATTTTTTTCAGAAAATCTGTCCCGGGGAGCCCAAAAACCGCCATATATAAATAGGGGGTATAAAGATCGAAAAAATCGAAAGAGCCAGAAATTGGCGAATCCGACGGAGGGTAATTTGAGTCGCACTCGAAGTGCGTCCGCAGAGTCCCCGAAATCTGCGAGAAGGTTATCGCCCACTCTCTAAAGCCGACTCTATTTTGAGGCAGTTGCGGCCCTATTTAAGCACTACCCAGCCCACGAAATACCGCCGTTTTGACACGAACCGTCTCCCACGCGTTTTTTTTCGTACCCAGTTTACCTCCTGTTCCATCCCGCTCAAACCAGCGGAAAATCCCACCTTGAAAAATGAAGGATCCAGCAAATGAACCAAGCCAATCTCCAATCCAATGTCCAAGCCAACCTTGAAACTCAAAACAAGACCAAAGAGCAAATCATTCTTGCGATTCAGGAATGTGCAGCCCGACTGGGGCACCCACCCAATCGCGACGAATTCGTCAAAGGATCCAAGATTACCCGGCGTTCGATACTAGCGCTCTTCGCAAACTATGGGGAAGCTCTGCGCCAGGCCGGTTTTGAAGCGCAGGCGAAAAAACCGAAACTTCCATCCGAAGCACTATTTCTGGATTGGGCGGAGATCGTGAGAAAGCTGGGCCAGATACCGAGCCGCGCACAGTACGAGGCACTCAGCCGATATTCACCCACACCGCTGATGCTGAGATTTGGAAAATGGAGCGCTGTGCCCTCCGGAATGCTTGACTTTGCGGAGGCGAATAACCTCGCCGCGGAATGGGGAGACGTGCTGGCCATTGTGCGCGCGCGCTCCAATGCATTGGAAAACATTCGTAACCTGCTCAGGCCAGCGAGTGTGGCACTGACGGCGCCACTGCCGGGGCTGAGAAGCGGCAGTCCACAATATGGAGAGCCGCTCGGCATGACGTCCTTATTGGGCGCTCCTACCAACGAAATGGGCGTGGTGTTTCTGTTTGGAGCGCTGGCATGGCAACTGGGCTTTGCCGTGTTGCGGCTGCAAGCGGCATTTCCAGATTGCGAAGCCTTGCGGCGAATGGATGAAAACCGGTGGCAAATCGTGAGAATTGAATTTGAGTTCGAGAGCCGGAATTTTCAAGCCCACGGACACGATCCAGAGAAGTGCGATCTGATCGTCTGCTGGAAGAATAACTGGCCGGAATCGCCGGTGGAAGTGCTGGAGCTGAGTAAGTTTCTGGGGAAGTAGCAAATAGCAATTGGCAGTTAGCAATTAGTACAGCTAAAGCAGAACCCAAAAATTGTTTTTCGCAGATAAGAGTTGAGAACACGATGCGAACACGGGACGCGGCTTTAGCTGAGCTAATTGTCAGATGAGCAAATAGCAATTGGCAGTTAGCAATTAGTACAGCTAAAGCAGCACTCAACAATTGTTTCTCGGGTATAAAAGTTGGGGACACGATGGGACCCGGGACGCGGCTTTAGCTGAGCTAATTACCAATTGCCAGTTGCCAGTTGCTTTTCTCAGTGCTTCACGATCGCATTGTAGCCATCGCCGGCCAGCCGGTTGCGCATGGTTTCAGCATCGAGTTGAGTGGTGAAGGGACCTACCTGGACGTGAAACAAGGGATCGCCGGGGACATTGGCAACGAATACCGGGTATTGTTTTTTGCGAAGGGCAGACACCAGGATCTCAGCGTCCTCCTGTTTGGATACCGCGGCTACCTGTACCAGAAAACTGCCGGTGGGACTCGATTTGATGTCGGCCGGAGCAGTTGAAGACGATGCAGGAGCCGGTGCTGACGAATCGTTCGAGCTGCCGGGATTTGAGTTCGCCTGGCTCGCGTCGGGCGAGGAGGCAGGAGCAGGAGCGCTGGGTTCCTTCATCTCAGCAGAAGGCTTGCCGGCAGTGCTCGATGGAGTGAGAGTGGTCCCGACAATCTGCGTGTGTGCGCCATCGACGCTGCTCTTACCCAGCAGGTAGCCCATGGTGAAGAACACGGCGCAGACTATTACCAGGCCAAAGAAAATTCCCAGCAGCTTGCCGGTGCCCAGGGTAATTTCTGTATCACGTAATTCTTCCAGCAGGTCTTCCGGCCCGATCTCCTGACGCACTCGTCCCGTCCCCAACTCCGCCATGCAGTTCTCCAGCTCTGATTTTCTGCCAGTGTAACCCTATTTGGCGGGATTGGTACCACTGTATTTCTCCAGCGCCGCGGTCAAGGTGGAGAGTATGTCAACAGGCAAAGGGAATACGATAGTGGTGTTTTTCTCAACGCCAATCTCAGTCAGAGTCTGGAGGTAACGCAATTGCATAGTGAGCGGTTCGGTGGCCAGCATGTGGGCGGCTTCGGTCAGGCGCTGGGAAGCGGCGAATTCGCCTTCCGCGTGAATGATCTTGGCCCGTTTCTCGCGCTCGGCTTCCGCCTGCTTGGCCATGGCCCGCTGCATCTGGTCCGGCAAGTCCACCTGCTTGATTTCCACGTTTGCAACTTTCACGCCGTAGGGAGAAGTATGTTGGTCGAGAATGGTCTGAATGCGGGTATTGAGCTTGTCGCGATGAGCCAGAAGCTCGTCGAGATCCACTTCGCCCAGCACCGAGCGCAGCGTGGTCTGCGCGAACTGCTGCGTCTGATAGTAGTAGTTCTGGACGCGAACCACGGCCTGAGATGCGTTCAAGACCTCCCAGTAAATTACGGCGTTCACTTTCAGCGTGACGTTGTCGCGCGTGATGATGTCCTGGGGCGGGACTTCGAGCGCCTGCTGGCGCAGGTCCACCCGCACCATGCGATCAATCGGCGCGAACACCAGAAACAGTCCTGGCCCGCGGTCCGGAGGATTGAGCCGCCCCAACCGGAAGATCACGCCGCGCTCGTACTCGCGCAGGATCTTGATGCAGTTGATGATGTACAGCCCGACGATGACAATGATGACCAGCAGAGGAATAGAAAATTCCACGTTGCCTCCGAAATGACCCGTGGGTTCAGGTGAACGGATTCTATCAGACCTTCGCTGCGTTCAAGACCGTTCCTTGCGAGGCTGGCAGCGGCTCCACGTGCAACACCAGGTTCTCAATGTTCCGTACGACCACCTTCTCGCCCACATCGAGGTTGCCGGCGCTTACGGCATCCCACAGCGCGCCGCGCAGCAACACCTTGCCTTTAGGGATGAGCGGCGACTGCACCACACCAATTTCGCCGATCAGACCCTGCTCGCCGGTGACAACTTTATTGCGTTGGGCTTTTAGGGCGATCGTCATAAGGAAAACTGTGATCCCTCCCAAGGGAATGCTGATGGAGAGTGCGGTCACAAGTTTCACTCGCATTTGCGGAATGGGTCCATCCACCAGCAAGAGCGATCCCAGGACCATCAGGACAACCCCAGCCACGGCGAGCGCACCGTGGCTCTGGAACTTGGCCTCCAGAGCAAACAGCACGAAAGCGGAGATTATCAAAACCAAAGCGATGGAGCGGAACGGCAGCAAATTGAGGGCATAAATCGCGAGCAGCACGGCGACAAAACCGACCACCCCGGGAATGACTGCTCCGGGATGATTGAACTCAAAGTAGATCGCCAGCAGCCCAACCGCGAGCAGAAGAAGGGTAGTGTTGGGGTTCATCAGCCCCGAGAGAATTTGCTCGCGAAGCGTCATCTCGTAGACGCGCACGCGCACTCCCGAGAGATGCAGCACGCTTTTAGAGCCGTCGAAGCGTGTGATGGTCTTGCCGTCGAGTTGGCGGAAGAGGTCCTGCTCGTCTTTGGCGATGTAGTCAATCAGGTGCTGGGAGAGCGCTTCATCGGCGCTGAACGATTTCGATTGCCGCACCGCGCTCTCCGCCACTTCCACATTGTGGCCGCGCTTCCCGGCATAGGAACGCATCAGGGCGGCGGCATCGTTCTCCACCTTCTCTTTCATCACGGGATCCATGGTCCCGCCATCGCCGCGGACCGGATGCGAAGCGCCGGCATTCGTTCCGGGAGCCATGGCGGCGACGTCGGCAGATTCCAAAATGAAAAATCCCGCCGAGGCAGCCCAGCCGCCTGAGGGAG
The DNA here is from genome assembly GCA_035280185.1 of Terriglobales bacterium. GTDB lineage: Bacteria > Acidobacteriota > Terriglobia > Terriglobales > Acidobacteriaceae > Angelobacter. The sequence goes on along the minus strand of DATEGH010000076.1, from coordinate 5,535 downwards.
TCACATAAATGATGACCGGAACAGGCGAACTAAGAATGCTGTGGATAATGTCGCGCGTTGAGGTGTAGAGTCCGCCGGGAGTTTTCAGGTCGATCAGGAGCGCCTCGGCATGGCTGCGGTTGGCTTCCTGAATGGCGCGGTCAATCTGCTCGGCGACGATCGGGTGAATTGGGCTGTCCACCAGGATCTTGAGCACTTCATGCGAGTCGCCGGCTGCGCGGGAGAGAGCGATGCAGGCCAGCAGCAGCGCGAGCGTCAACGAAATTCGGGATGAGAGCCGCATAAATTTGTACCTCTTCTAGTGTGACGGCCGGGACTGCCGCGCGGCAAGGTCGTGCTTGAGCGATGCCGCCGCCGCATTCTCCGGATCCAGAGACAGCGCGCGTTCAAGGTTCTGCTCCGCCGAGGCTTGATTGTTGTCCGCCAGATCCAAGCGCGCGAGAACCAGATATGCTTCCGGCGTTGGCTTCAGCCGTAAAGCAGTGTGGGCTTCAGTACGCGCCGCGGCATTGTCCTGTTCCGATTCGAGTGCGCGAGCCAGTCCGGCATGCCCGGCTGCATTGTCCGGATCGAGGAGCACGGCTTCGCGAAACTGTTTTTCCGCTTCACCTGTTATGCCCTGCTGCAGCAGTTCTTCTCCGCGCTGCACATGAAAAGCCGCATGTTGTGCCGGGGGAGCTTGTTGCAAACGCGCTTCGCCGGCGTTCTCGATTTCCAGCGCAAGCTGGCGGAAGCTGGATTCATCGTAGTTGCGCTTGATTCGTTCCAGCGGCAAATGCGAGGGCTGCGTGCCGGCGACGAGCGCCGCAAGCAGACTACGGGCTTCGGGATCAGCGTCCAGAGCCAATGTTGCGCGCAGTTCACGGATGGCAGCGTCCTTTTCGCCCTCGCGGCTGAGTTCCACCGCCAGGTTGAAGTGGTAATCAGGGTCGCTGGGGTCAATCTCGACCGTGCGTTCAAAATAGGTTCGGGCCTGGCGATCGCTGAGCTGCGCCGCTACGACCCCCAGATTGTTGTAGACCTCGGTCAACGGGAGCCGAGCGGCCAAGCCGCTGAATGCAGCTTCCGACTTCTGCATCTGGCCGCTGTAGAACTGGGAGAGTCCGAGATAAAAATCGGCTTCGTTTGCAGCGGCGTCGAATTTAGGAATCTTTGTCAGCCAGCTTACTGCGGAAGAATAGTCTCGCATCCGGTAATAGGCCTCGCCCAGTTGGAGCATGGTGGAGGCGTCCTGCGGATCGAGAGAGGCAGCTTCTTTCAGATATTTGACTTTTTCCTGATCGCCGGAAGCCGTCATGCCGCGCACATAGTTTTCCAACGCATCGAGCCGGATGGGAGGAAACTGCGCCAGAAATTGAGCTTTTCCGCTTGCCGGCGCACGCTTTAGCTGATCGAGCACGTCCCAGGCAAGCGAAGTCTGGACCCGGATGAGATCCGTGAGCGGTCCACTTTCCGTCACTTCCGGGCTGAGGCGCAGACGCGCCATATCCATCACATGCGCGTGAGCCGTCAACGTTTTGCCATCGTAAGTGAAATTGCCAATCAACACATAGTCGGCATCCATCGCCTGGGCCACTTCGTATACGGTCGCGCGGGAAGGCCTCGCTGATGTGGGAATTCCGAGGTGGTCGAATGCGCTGAGCCGGTCCTCGCGGCTCAGAACGAACAACGGAGAACGGCTGAATCTGTTGCTCAGTACTTCAGGAAAAGCTTCGCTGACCCAATCCAGTCCCGGCGCTGTGGAGTGGTTCTCAAACGGCAGAACCAGCAGCATCTGGCTGAGGCTGGCGTGCTCATTCTGCTGAACGGCGCATAAAGAAACTGATGAGGCGGCCAGAAACAACAGGACAGAAAGGATCGCGAATACTCTGCTCAAAGTAAGGAGATTATAGGCCAGTTACAAGGCGCGGAGAATCAGGCGTTATGCTCAACCGCCCGCCACATCAGCGTACCCGCTTTTCGCCGGAGTTCGCATTTTGTATGATGGAATGTTTCATTCGAGGAGATTGGCCGTGAAAAGATTAGCTCTCTTATTTGTCTCACTGATGTTGATCTCTCTTCCGGGCTGTTCGGGAAGCAATAAGGACACCGCAGTTGCACCAACGGGTAGCATGCCTCTGAAGCCAACCGAAGATGCCGGCGCGAACGGCGCCAAAGGAAATGTAGCGCCAGTGGAAGCTCCCGGCTCTGACGCCCACGCCAGCGGTGGCACAAGTCTCGCCGTAAGCACGCCTTATAACCAACCGAACGCGCCGGCAGCCACGCAGACCTTAAACGCCGCTCCCTTTCTGGTTTCTACGGGAGAAAAAGGCGCGGCCTCGCAGCAGCCGCCGACACCTGGACTCACCAGCCGCGCCGATGGGACGATGTTCGGTAAGCAAGATCAGCCGGCTGCAGGAATAGGACCTGGGGCGATGAGCGCGACGCAAGGCAATGGCTATCCCAGCAAGAGCTTGCAGGGCGCGGGACGTAAGACCGGCGCGGGCGGAAACGCGGGCTCACGGACGAACAAAGGCGCAACTCCGAAGTAAGTTTGTTGAGTTTTTGGGCCGCAACCACTCACGGTTACACCGCGGTGGTGCGCGTCCGCGAGATTAGAGCGTTTAATTTCGTTCCAACACGTCTCTAATTGCGCGAGCGTAGAACTTCAATAACTCGACTGATAAAGCGTGACGGGATTTCGCGGTTTCGGCCCGTCACGCTGAATTTTTTGAAGCAAGTATTTGGAGCAATTAGCAAAATTAGGCTACCTAAAAGCGGGTTAACGTCGGTGATTATGTGGCGTAAGAATTTTGCGCCGGCTTGGGCTAGTGAAGTTGGAGCGGGAGACGGGGATCGAACCCGCGACGTCCAGCTTGGGAAGCTGGCATTCTACCACTGAATTACTCCCGCCCTCGATTGACATCCTGATTCTAACTTCGGCAACGTTCATGAAGCAATCCTGCGAGGCCGTCTTTTACCGCGAAAGCGCGCAAAGCACGGCAACTCATTCCTTATTATTTCGTTGCGACCTTTGCGTCCGTTGCGGTTAGGCGAAAGTAAGCATTTGCTACACTCTGCCCATGGCAGAAGAACGCGCGGCGCCGCCATGGCTCGATGCACTCTGGCTCATTTTTCTGTTTGGGCTGGCGCTGCTGCCGCCGATCGGCGAACTGCACAAGCAGGTACTTCTTCTGCTGCTCGGGGTCTTCCAGATCCTTGAATCGCGGTTCATTCGGCTTAGCGGCGAAAAGCGCGGCCCGGTGCTCGCCGTCCTGATCAAACTCACGCTTTCAGCCGTGCTGCTCAATCACACGCGCGACGTGGCGCCTATCACAAGCAGCTATTGGCCCGTATTCTTTGTCCCAGTGACCACGGCTGCGATTTACTTCCGCCCGCTGGGCACACTGCTGTGGACGACGCTAACTTCTGCTGCGTACTGCTCTTACCTGATTCCCGCGTTGCAGCAGTTCGATTTGGATTGGAAAGGCGCCAGCGAACTCCTGTTGCGCATTCTGTTCTTCTATCTTGTCGCCATGACGGTCAACCGTTTCGTCATGGACTACCGCGTGCAGGTCAGCCGCTATCAAACCCTCTCAGAGAACCTCGCGGAAGCCAACCGGAGTCTGCGGCAGGCGCAAGCGGAAGCCCGTCGCGCGGAGCGCCTGGCTGCACTGGGGCAGCTTTCGGCCGGGCTGGCGCACGAAATCCGCAATCCACTCGGCGTGATCAAAGGCTCGGCGGAAATCCTCAATCAGAAGCTTGCCGCGTCCGATCCCATGGCGCAGGAGCTCTCCGGCTACATCTACACCGAAGTCAATCGCGTGAGCGCGCTGGTGAGCCGCTTTCTCGATTTCGCGCGGCCGTCGCAACTCAACATGCAACCGGAAGACCTGACCGTTGTGCTCGAAAGCTGTGTGAAAACCGCAACCGAGCAGGGCGCCACGACGCATGTTCGCATCACGCGTGACTATGCTCCTTCGCTCCCCCCTGTCATGGTGGACCGCGAGCTCTGCGAGCAAGTCTTCACGAATTTGCTGGTGAACGCCTGCGAAGCCATGGGCGAGCAGGGTGGAGAGTTGAAGCTCCATGTGCGCTCCGCTGACGCGCAAGTGATGGTTGAAATCGAAGACAGCGGCCCCGGTGTTCCGGAAGCCATGCGCGAGCAGATCTTCAATCCTTTCTTTACCACCAAGAAGACCGGCGTGGGATTGGGATTGGCGATCGTCTCAAAAATTGTTGACGCGCACGGCGGAACACTGAAGCTGGTAAGCGCTCCCGGACGCGGAGCGTGTTTCCGCGTAACCTTCCCCAAGGCACAAGCAAAGGGAGCACAAAGGTAAGCGAATGTCCAACATCCTGATTATTGAAGATGAGCCGCGCATGAGACGCCTGCTGGAGATCAGCCTGGGCGAGGACGGCCACCATGTCAACGCCGTCGAGGATGCCGAAACCGGATTGAAAGCTCTGCGCCGCGATGCTTTAGACCTGGTGATCACCGACCTCAAGCTGCCCGGCATGAGCGGCCTGGAATTTTTGCAGGAGGCGAAGCGGCTGAGCTCCGGCGTTCCTATTGTGGTGATGACCGCTTATGGAACTGTAGAAACGGCGGTCGAAGCCATGAAGTCCGGGGCCAGCGACTATGTGCTCAAACCCTTCACCATGGCGGAGATGAAGCTGGTGGTGAACAAAGAGATCGATGTTCAGCGTGTTCGCGAAGAAAACCGCACGCTTCGCGAAGCTCTGGGCCAGCGCTATCAGTTCCGCAATGTAATCGCGCGTAGCCGCAAAATGCAGGAGGTGCTCGCGCTGGTGGAACGGGTTGCGCCCACCAACTCCACCGTGCTGATAGGCGGCGAGAGCGGAGTGGGCAAAGACCTGATCGCGCGCGCCATCCACCAGAACTCGCGCCGCGGCGCCGGTCCGTTCATCAAGATCAACAGCACGGCTATTCCCGATACTCTGTTTGAGAGTGAACTTTTTGGTTTCGAGAAGGGCGCATTTACCGGAGCGCTCGCCGCCAAGCCGGGCAAATTTGAATTGGCGGATAAAGGCACGCTGTTTCTCGACGAGATCGGCGACGTGCCTGCGTCCATTCAAGTGAAGCTGCTCCGGGTGCTTCAAGAACGCGAGTTTGAGCGCCTTGGCGGGACCAAGACGCTGAAAGTTGATGTTCGCCTGCTGGGTGCCACCAACCGCGATTTGCGTGCCGCGTTGGAAGAAGGAACATTTCGTGAAGATCTTTATTATCGGCTCAACGTGGTCCCTATCGATATTCCGCCACTCCGTGAACATAAGGAAGACATTCCCGATCTGGTAAGCCATTTCCTTGCGCGTTTCGCCCAGGAACATCAGCGCGAGATCAGCGGCATGACTTCGGCCGCTCTCAAATTGCTGATGGAGTTCCACTGGCCGGGTAACGTGCGTCAGTTGGAAAACACGGTGGAGCGCGCGGTGGCCCTGGGTCGGGGACCGATGATCGATGCCGCGGATATACATCTTGACATGCCGGCTTCGCGCGCTTCCTCGAACGCGGGCGAAGCAGCACACGACGCA
>DATEGH010000075.1:0-5515 GCA_035280185.1 Terriglobales bacterium | reverse complement strand
CCTGTTTGGGTATAATTGATTGTGCACCCCAATAGGTTCCACGGCCAGTGGCGGAAGCCATTTCCGAGCCGGGGAGCCGAATCCCCAAAATTCATTCCAACAACTGAGACGAGGAGTTCATGGCGGCGAAATATATTTTCGTGACGGGCGGCGTTGTGTCTTCCCTGGGCAAAGGACTGGCGGCGGCTTCCATCGGCTGCCTGCTTGAAAGCCGTGGGTTGAAAGTCAACCTCATGAAATTCGATCCGTACCTGAACGTGGATCCGGGAACCATGTCGCCGTTTCAGCACGGCGAAGTTTTCGTCACCGACGACGGCGCGGAAACCGACCTCGATCTTGGTCATTATGAGCGCTTCACCCACGCTAAGCTCTCGCGCGACAACAACTGGACCACCGGCCGGATTTACGAGCAGATCATCACTAAAGAGCGCCGCGGCGACTATCTGGGGAAGACCGTACAGGTGATTCCTCACGTCACGAACGAAATCAAAGCGGCGATGAAGAAGGTCGCGCAGGATGTTGATATCGCCATAGTGGAGATTGGCGGCACGGTAGGCGATATTGAGTCGCTTCCCTTTCTCGAGGCCATCCGACAGATGCGCCAGGAACTCGGACGCGACAACACCATCTTTATTCACGTCACGCTGGTGCCGTGGATCGGAGCAGCCGGCGAGCTCAAGACCAAGCCCACGCAGCACTCAGTGAAAGAGCTGCTCAGCATCGGAATCCAGCCGGACATCCTGCTCTGCCGTACCGACCGCTTCCTGGCCAAAGAACTTAAGAGCAAGATTGCGCTCTTCTGCAACGTGGAAGATGAAGCCGTGATCACCGCCAAAGACGTAGCTTCCATTTACGAAGTGCCGCTGGTGTTTGCCCGTGAAGGTGTCGATACGCTGCTGCTGCGCTATCTCCGCATTGATTCCAAACAGCCTGATCTGTCGCGCTGGGAAGAGCTTATCCAGAAGGTTTATAACCCTCAGGATGAGGTTCACATTGGCATTGTGGGCAAGTATGTGGAGTATGAAGACTCCTACAAGTCACTGAAAGAAGCGCTCGTACACGGCGCCATGGCCCACAACCTGAAGCTGGACGTTACCTGGGTGGAAGCGGAGGGATTGGAAAGCAAAGACGGCAATCGAGACTACGAAGTTCAACTGGAAGGCTTTGACGGCATTCTGGTTCCCGGCGGCTTCGGCAAGCGCGGCATTGAGGGCATGCTGAACGCCATCCGCTATGCGCGGGAAAAGAAAGTCCCCTACTTCGGCATCTGCCTGGGCATGCAGACCGCCTGCATCGAGTACGCGCGCAACGTTTGCGGGCTGCGTGAAGCCAACTCCAGCGAGTTCGATCCTGCTACGCCGCACCGCATCATTTACAAGCTGCGCGAACTGCGCGGCATCGACGAACTGGGAGGCACGATGCGTCTGGGCGCATGGCCCTGCAAGCTGGAGCCGGAGAGCAACGCCTCACGAGCTTATGGCGCAACGGAAATCAGCGAGCGGCATCGCCACCGTTATGAGTTCAATCGCGAGTACGAAGCCGTGCTCACTGGCGCAGGCCTGCGCATCACCGGGGCCACGCCGGACGGAACGTATGTCGAGATCGTCGAAATTCACGATCATCCGTACTTCCTCGGCTGCCAGTTCCACCCTGAGTTCAAGTCAAAACCACTTGAGCCGCATCCGCTGTTCCGCGAGTTCGTGAAGGCTAGTTATCATACTCGTCAGACGAGGCACGATCTTAAGGTTAGTGAAGACGAGGAAATGTTCCTTCGATCGGAAAGGATCCTGAAACGATGATCATTCCTAGCCGAAGAGCAGCTCTGGTATGCTATGTTCCGCTGTGGTTCACTCAACCTTTGCGATGATCCGATTTGTCGGCATTCTTCTATTCCTGAGCAGCACCGTCGCTTTCACGCAGACTCGCTCTTGTCAAGCTATTGAAGTTGGCATGAATGTAATCTTGCGTGATGGGAAGACAGTGACAGGCCTCAGCATGCAAAATCTGACTGGGCGGACTAAGCACGAGGCGGTCGCGATTGACTCGCTTGTATTTGACACTTCTCCGCGACGCATTTTGCTGGTTTTGGATACGGGCCATGACCTTGCCCCTGATGCTCGCCGGGCGGAACTCGAGATTGCGTCATATCTCGTTGGTGGCGCGAGAGAGACTGATTCATTCGCTCTTTTGACGGCGCGCGGAACTCTCATGGACGTTCCTTTCAAGGAGGGCCGCGATGCCGTCCTTTCTGGTATTGCCAAATTGCGCGATGCAAAGGCGGGTACTAGAACTCGCCGCGGCATTCTGGATGCGCTTTTGGAGGCGACCACGTGGTTTCAGGATTCCAAACCCGGCGATGCGATCATCGTGATGGCTTCAGAAATCGGAACGAATGAATCTGCCCATTTTTCGCAGGTGGCAAATGCGGTGGCAAAGAATGGCGTCCGGCTGTTCAGCATTGCGCTGGGGCCCATTCTGGAGGGCACCTATTTCGGCCCCACGGAACCTTTGTCCCAGCATAACGAAGGGTGGGCATTTCTTCCCAATCAGGAGAACCTGAGCGCTCTTACCTGGAACAACGGCGGGTACATGTTGATGGAAGACACGAAGGATGCCCGGCGCGAGTACAAGCTTACGGATGCACATTTGCACAATCTGCAGGACGAGGTAGCGCGAATGTATAGTGCGATCGCGACTTTCTATCGTGTAGGCATCCGTGTGCCTCCAGGGCTCAAACGTCGCGAACCGTGGAAGCTGGATCTCAGCGATGAGATTCGCAAAAAGGTCCCCGCTGCATACGTGGTTTATCCTCGTTTCCTGGAACCATGTCCGCCAGTGATCTCAGCAACTGGAAAATGAGAAGCAAGCGCGATCATCATGTGCTGTGGGTCTGATGGCCGCAGTAGCCTCTGATTCTCATTTCGCATTGGACGGGCTTTGATGATCCGAAACCCTCGGCTCCGCCTGGCCGCCCGTGAGTGAGCGAGAGTGAAGAACACGCGTTGCCCATGGCAGATCTAATCGGGGGGACCAGCAAGACAACCTGCCGTACAACTTCAAAGCCTCTTACGATAAGACTAATGGCACTTTTGTCAAGAGGTTTCGCGGGCCTATACTCCACGAGGGCCGCGACAAATTAGAACATGATGTCTCATCGCGCTTTATTGCCCTTTGGCGATGATCAGCGTGATGTCGTCATACTGCTTTTTTGCGCTGAAGTGCTGAACTTCCTCAACAATGGACCGAGCCAAATCATGGGCAGATAGCGTACGGTTGCAGCGCAGCAGTTCAATCAGACGGTCTTCCCCGAACTCCTCCTCAGCGGCACTGAGCGACTCCGTTACTCCGTCGGTGTAGAGAGCGAGCGTGTCTCCCCAATCGAGGGGTGTTTCCTGGATGGAGCACTCCCATTCAGGAAACAGACCCAGGACTGTGCAAGTGGAATCGAGACGGTGCAGACTGCCATCGGCCGACAGAAGCAAACCGCACAAATGTCCGCAATTGGCATAGCGCAGTCGCCGGCTCTGGCTGTCATACGTCCCGAAGAAGAGGCTGGCGTAGACGTTATCGGCTGTGTTCTCGTAGAAAAGCCGGTTCACTGATTTTAGGAACCGCTCGGGTTCGTCCAGAGCGACGGCGAATTGTGTGCGCAGATTAGCCTGCAGGTTCGCCATCAGAAGCGCGGCGGCAATTCCCTTCCCGGAAATATCAGCCAGCACGATCCCCATGTAACCGCGACCCAGATTCAGAAAATCGTAGTAGTCGCCCCCCACCTGCAAGGCCTGAACGCACACGCCGGCGTAGTCAAGGGTGCTGAGCAGCGGCATCGTTTGAGGAAAAAGCTTTAACTGCACCTCCTTCGCAATTTCCAGCTCGCGTGCGGCGCGTCTTTCCTCTTCCGCCTTTTCCGCTGCCAGCCGGCGCTGGGCTTCAATGGCGTGGCTTACCTCATCAAGGCTCACCAGGCCAAAAGAGTTACGGTCAGGGTCCTCAAAGCGGGTGAAAACTCCGCCCCAGACTGGCGCCTCTTGCCCAAACTCAACCGACGAATCCCGATGCGCCGGAGCATGCTGCTGATATTTGACCCGCCGCAGCCGCGGCGTATGCTGAAAGCGCACTCCGCGCCGGCACCATTCACCGTACTTTGCGGCGACATCTTCGGTGACAAATACAAGCTGGGTGTGCCTGCCAATCAGTTTGTACTCTTCCGAGTCCAGCGGTGGTTCGATCAAGGTGAGAACAGCCGTGCCATCGGGCGGCGCTACCCCAACCCAGCGTTGGCCAGATTGCAGAAGCACATCGAAGACCAACTTAAACCCAAGCTGATCCGAGTAGAACTGCAGGCTCCTCTCCAGATTGCGCACAAAGACATTGGCCGACTGGAGACGCAAGTAAAGGTTCTCCGGTTTCAGGCCGGAATCCTCCGCGGCTGTCGGCAGGGGCGCAAGATCCATGGCTGGTGATTATAAGGCGGAACTCGGTACAAGGAGTCTTCAAGTGTTGCGGACGCCGGGATCATGTAAGCTTTTTGTTGATGGCGGAAGCGCATACATTTCAATTCGGTTCGCTTGTGATTGGCGGACCTTTATTTCTCATCGCCGGGCCCTGCGTGATTGAAAGCGAAGAGCACGCGTTGCGCATGGCGGAATTGATCAGCGGGGTGACGAAGAAGCTCAACTTGCCCTATATTTTCAAAGCTTCTTACGACAAGGCCAATCGCACTTCGATCAAGAGCTTTCGCGGGCCGGGGATCGACGAAGGGCTTCGGATTCTGCAAACCATCAAAGAGAAGACCGGCGTTGCGGTTCTCACCGACTTGCACGAAGCCAAGGATGTTCCTGCGGTCGCAGAAGCCGTGGACGTGGTGCAGATTCCGGCATTCCTCTGCCGCCAGACCGATCTTCTGGTCGCAGCCGCAAAACACGCGCGAGCCATCAACATCAAGAAAGGGCAGTTCGTCTCGCCCTGGGACATGCGCCACGCGGTGCAGAAGGTGCGCGAGTCGGGAAACGACAACGTCTTTCTCACCGAACGCGGCAGCTCGTTCGGCTACAACAACCTGGTGGTGGACATGCGCTCATTGGCCATCATGCGGCAGTTCGCGCCGGTGGTGTTTGACGCCACACATTCCGTTCAACTTCCGTCAGCAGGCGCCAACGGCCAGGCGGTTTCCGGCGGGCAGCCGGAATTCATCCCTCTGCTTTCCCGCGCCGCAGTTGCAGCGGGGGTGGATGGTATTTTCATGGAAGTACACGACAATCCGGCAGAGGCCAAATCCGATGGCGCTAACGCGATGAACTTCGCGAGTCTCGAAGCCACACTTCGGGAGTTGCTGGCGATCAGGAACGCGGTGGGTTCGGCCAGCCGCTAAGGAGTGCCTGAACGCTCTCTGCAATCGCGAAAAGCTGCGGTCTAAAATTCCACTTCTAGTCGCGCCTTTTCGGAAGCCCATTCAAAAACAAAGGTGCAGGGGCTGAAGCCCGAGAGTAAAGGGCAATCTTCGGCAGCGCTAAAG
>DATEGH010000074.1:0-8022 GCA_035280185.1 Terriglobales bacterium | reverse complement strand
CAACGCACGGCCACCCGCCGCGCCCATGATGCTTTGAAAGCGAAGTCGCTTTCCGAGTGCCCGAACTGCCATGAACGCAAGCTGCCCCACCGTGCCTGCCCCAAGTGCGGCTACTACAAAGGCCGCGAGATCGTGGAAGTGAAAGAGTCCAAGTAAAGCGCACACTCCGGTGGAAACCGTCATAGCTCTCGATGCCATGGGGTCCGACCGCGCCCCCAAGCCCGAAATTGAAGGGGCCCTGCTCGCGACTCGCCATTACCCCCATGTGCGTGTGCTGCTGGTAGGACCGGAAGAGAGATTGCAGCAGGAACTCGCCGGCCACCCGACAGCGGCGCGCTCTGCGCTGGAAGTGGTGAATGCCACTGAAGTCATCACCATGCACGATAAACCCGTGCAGGCGGTGCGCAGCAAAAAGGACTCCAGCATTCACGTGGGCCTGCGGCTGGTGCGGCAAAAGAAAGCAGTCGGGTTTGTGACGGCCGGCAATACCGGCGCTGCCATGGCTGCGGCGAAAATGGTTTTGGGCACGCTGCCCGGAGTGGACCGTCCTGCGCTGGCCAACGTTTTTCCTACCTCGGCGGGCAAGCACAAACCTTCCATCCTGATTGACGTGGGCGCCAACGTCGATTCCAAGCCGCACAATCTGGCGCAGTTCGCCGTGATGGGCGAGATGTACTTCCGCGCTATCTTCGGCAACGCGAGGCCTACGGTCGGTTTGCTTTCTGTGGGGGAAGAAGAGGGCAAGGGGAACGAGCTCACCAAACATACGTTCGCTCTGCTGAAAGAGCTGCCATTCAATTTCATCGGCAACGTGGAAGGCCGCGACCTCTACAACGGACGCGTGGATGTGATCGTCTGCGATGGCTTCGTCGGCAACGTGGCGTTGAAGATTTCTGAAGGGCTGGTTGAGGCTGTCCGTTTTCTGCTGCGCGACTCGCTTACCGCAACCATCACCACCAAGGTCGGCGCCCTGCTGGCGCGCAAAGCGTTTACAGATTTCGGCCGCAAGCTGGACTACTCCGAATACGGCGGCGCTCCGCTGCTGGGCATCAAGGGAGTGGCGATCGTAGGACATGGCGCGTCGAATGCCAATGCCATCAAGAACGCCGTGCGCGTGGCCAAGCAGTTCCACGAATCGGGCGTGAACGCGCGCATCGAGCAGGAACTGACTGCGGCCAATGTGGAAGCTCCCGCCGGAGGTAATGCTTGAATCCATCCACTGTTGCGTTCCTTTTTCCGGGCCAGGGATCCCAGGCTGCGGGAATGGGAAAAGATCTGGCGTCTCTCTATCCTGTGGCGCGGCATACCTTTCAGGAAGCGGACGATGCCTTGGGATTTTCTCTCTCGCAGCTCTGTTTTGAAGGCCCGCCGGAAAAACTGCGGCAGACGGAGATCACGCAGCCTGCGGTGCTTACGGTGAGCGTGGCTGGGGCGCGCGTACTGCAGGAGAAAGGCGTGGTTCCGCAGTTTGTCGCCGGACACAGCCTGGGCGAGTACTCCGCTCACGTGGCCGCCGGAACGTTTGAGTTCGGCGACGCGGTGCGCACCGTTCACAAGCGCGGGCGTTATATGCAGGAAGCCGTTCCTGAAGGGCAAGGCGCGATGGCCGCAGTGATCGCAATGCCGCTCGATGTGCTGCGGCAGGTGTGCGCGGACGCAGCTCAGGGCGAGGTAATTTCGCCGGCCAACATCAACTCGCCGGACCAGATTGTGATTTCGGGCGCTGCCGGCGCAGTAGACCGCGCGATTGAGCTGGCCAAAGAGCGCGGCGCCAAACGCGCCATCAAACTGGACGTAAGCGCGCCCTTCCATTGCGCTCTGATGCAGCCCGCGAAGGACCGCCTGGAGAGAGATCTTCAATCACTTACGTTCAACCGGCCGGATGTACCGGTGATCTGCAATGTGAACGCCGAGCCGCGTTCCGAAGGCGGCCCATACCGTGAAGCTCTGGTCCAGCAGGTAACAGGGGCGGTGCAATGGCTCGGCTGCGTGCAGAAACTGGTCCAGCTTGGCGCCAGGACTTTCATTGAAGTCGGCCCAGGCAAAGTCTTGACCGGGTTGATGCGCCAGATTGATCGCACACAGACGGCGATGAATGTAGAAGACGAAGGTTCATTGCAGAAGGTTACGAATCTGTTCGCGGCGGCAGCGAAAGAATAGTTCCTTCTGAGAAGCTCCTCTACGCCAGGGCGACCACGTACCGAATCAAACTATCGCTGGTCGTAAAGCGACTGGGCGGCGAAGATTCCAGAGCGATGCCTATGGAACGCTTCAGGCCCTTCCTCTTAGCGCTGCTGCTGAGTTTGATCTCCTACGGATTGGGCCAGACCTCCACCGGCTCGCTCCAGGTGCAGATCTTTGATCCTTCCGGAGCCGTCCTGCCCGGAGCGGACGTGACGATTCGAAATCTGGCCAATGAAACCAGCAAAGAGCTCAAAACCTCCGCGAATGGCGTTGCCCGTTTTGATGGATTGGAGAGCGGCCGTTACAAGGTGACGATGTCTGCTAAAGGGTTCCAGACGGCAGAAACGGAAGTGGAAGTCAGAGTGGCCGAGGTGAACTCGCTGAAGTGGACGATGCCGGTGGGCAGCACCGCAGTCCAGGTTGAAGTTGAAACCAATGCTCCGGATGCAGTCAGCACGGTGATCAGCAATCCGGTTTCGGCAAAACAGATTGAAGAAACTCCACTGGCCAACCGCAGCTTCGCCAACATCGCTTACATCGCGCCCATGACCGCGCCGGTGGAACCGAGCGATCCCACCAAAGCAAGGATTACAGCCGTCTCGTTTGCCGGCAGTTCGGGGTTGAACGTTGACCTTTCCGTGGACGGCGGCGACAACAACGACGACTACATTGGCGGCTTTCTGCAGAATTTTTCGCCCGAAGCGATCCGGGAGTTCAACGTGAGGACCGCTCAATTCGAGCCAGACACCTCGCGCACCAACGGCGGCTCCATCGTGATCAGCACGCGCTCGGGAAGCAACAACTGGCATGGAAGCGGTTCGGGTTTCTTTCGAGCGGAAGCGCTCAATGCACGCAATACCCTGGATAATCCGGAGCCGAATCCAAAGCAACCTTACTCAAAACAGGATTACGTTGGAACGCTGGGCGGGCCCATCAAGAAAGACCAACTCTGGCTCTTCGCAGCTTACGAATACAACCACGAAGATCCGAGCGTTGCCTACAGCGCGCTCAGCCTGAGCGAGTTCAATGCCCTGGCGCAGCTTGCGTCATCCGGAGAAATTCCGGGCGCGACTTCCATCAACGTGCCCAGCTCAGTGACCGTCCCCTTCCGCGATCATCTCTTCGACGCGCGATTGGATTGGCAACAGTCCGAGCGCTCACGCTGGTTTCTGCGTTATGCCCTGGACCGAAACCAGACAAGAAACGACCTGGTACAACAAGGAGCGCTGCCCTCAACCGGCTTCACGACCAACTCGCACTACAACAACGCCGTGCTGAGCAATCAATTCCCATTTGCGCCGGCGTGGCTCGGCTCACTGGTAGTGGAAGCTTCGCTGTTCGACCACACCAAAATCAGGAACTCCAATCTGGGATTTGCACTGGCATTTCCTTTCAGCACCACCAGCATCACCACCAGCGGCTTTGAGACGTTCGGCGACAACCAATTCATCAGCCCGTTGACGGCTTTTCCCATTGAGCGCGACCAGCAGAAATATCAGTTTCGCTATGACGTGACGCACTCGAGCGGAGCGCACAGTCCCAAATTCGGCATCAACCTGATTCACGAGCCGGTGCTGCGCGGGCGATTCGCCGATTCCGCCGAGACCCTGGCGCAGCTTCCCGAAGACCCGAGTTTTTACCTCGCTAATCCCGGCCAGTTCGCGGTGGACTTCGCGGCCAACGCCACCGACGTTCCAGCGACCGACGGAACCTTCTCGCAATCCGTCCGCCGGCTGGGTTTTTATGGCCAGGACAATTGGCGCGTGACGCCGCACCTGATGCTGGATTACGGACTGCGCTACGACACGACTTTCGGATTGTTCATCGCGAGTGGAAAGTCACAGAACGCGAATCCGGCGCTCCAGGCACTGCAGGCCGCCGGCGTACCGTTTGCCAGCGGCGTTCCGCATGACTATCGCGGCGCATTCAGCCCGCGAGCAGGCTTTGCTTATTCTCCGGGCGATGGGAAGACGGTATTCCGGGCGGGCGCGGGTTTGTATTACAACGATCTGGGGCAGAACGGGTGGGCGGAGGCATTCCAGGCGGTGAACGGAGGCCCGAATCCGCCCGGCGCAATCATTGATCCGCATTACCACAGCCCTTACGCCTTCCAAGCCAGCGCTTCAGCCGAGCGCGCGTTCGCGAGAGACTGGGTGCTGTCGGGCCAATTTGAGCATCAGGAAGGCGTGCATCAGTACCGCCGCTATGAGTACGTGAGCGGCATCTCACTGCCCGCGACTGCGCCGAGCACGTCAGTCTTCCGAGCGGACAACCGCTCCAGCTACGACGGCGGCTCGCTGGTGCTGCAGCATCACGGCAGCGGGTACGACGTGACGGCACACTACACGCTGGCGCGCGCCACCACGTGGGGCGCCACAGTGGGCGAACTCTTCGATTACGTAAACGGCGTAACCAACGCGCTCGATCCGTTCGGGCCGGGAGATCATGGCCCGTCCGGGGAAGACATCCGGCACCGGTTTGTGGTGGACGGAATTTTTGAGTTGCCGTGGAAATTTCAGATCGCAACGCTGGCGCAATTCGAGAGCGCAAGACCGTACACGATGTTTACGCCCGTGGATATCAATGGAGACGGGAATGTGAACGATCGCGCGGTGGTGAACGGCGTGCAGACGTCGCTCGATCAGTTTCGCGGACGGCCGTTCTCGCAGATCGATCTGCGAGTAAGCCGAAACTTCAAAGCGGCGGAAAATATCTCAGTGCGTCCGTTTGCCGAGTTCTTCAACCTGCTCAACCGGACCAATGCGGGGAACAACTTTATCCCTGATATTTCCGCGTTGCCGGCGCCGGTCAACGACCTGACCAACGCCACGGCCTTTTGCCTGGATGCGGCTTGCACCACAACCCAGCCGATCACCAGCCTCAAGCAACTGCGTGTGCCGGCGGGCGCTCTGGGAGACTTCTTTGGTCCCGGGACAACGGTGGGCATCCCATTTGCGGCACAGCTTGGGGTGAGGGTGGAATTCTAGGCGGGAAGAAACAAACATTCGGATGATCTGGTGATAACGCAACACCCTACCGCGGATGGACGCGGATGGTCGCGGATTGGCTCGATGCTAATAGGGAAAAAGCCGGGCTGTCCGCGCTGCTCCAGCGCGGTACGGGTCTGCTTTTCGTAGACCACATGCAATTCGGCGAGGCGGTTTCCGGCTTTGGCGAAGTCGTGAAAATCAGGTACGTAAGGAATGCGGAGCAGCTCGCCTTGAGATTGGCGGCGTAGCGCGTGCGATACGTTCCCCCCAGTAGGAATCATCCAGTCTTATCCGCAAACTTTGATCGGCTTCGCAGCTCTCTACGATTTCGTTGTACTTATCGATCAAAGTATCGATTGTGACCTTCCGCTGGACAGACCTGGAAAGGCTCAATTCATACAAATTCATTGTGACAAATTGGAGGACATCAAAGATTTCTACTCGGCCTCCGATCCCCACTGAACGTGCTAGCTCTTCGGCTGGTCTAATCATTGTTCCTCGCGTAAGAATGATTGGCCTTTTCCCGATTCTAGATTTGCACGGCATTTCAGAAGCAATGGTTCTTGGGGTACGGCTGTGCAGTGGATCGTAAATCGTGAACTGCTCTCTCACTCGGAAGATTCAGTTTTTCCATTCAATATCAATCAGCGGCAAGTCGGCATCTGCAGCAAGCGTATTGTAGCCGGACACCATTTCTTCCCATATCGAACTCATTCCGCGGCCACGCTTTGCCGCTTGAAAAATGATAAGGGTGGCGAAGGCGGTCTCCAAGCTAACGATTTCCATGGCATTTCTCAGACCTGCTTTTCGCGCCAGTAGGCGAGTCTTCGGCAACGAGCAATCAGGGACCATCAATATCGGAAAACACCTTTGATGCAGGGCCTCTTTCCAGTCGCGCATCTGACGGGCACACGGACAACGCGCGACCTCGAAGCACATCGGAGTTGCAGACGGCCTTTTCTTCTTTCCACAGAATTGGGAGACCTGCTGCGCTGCCTTGGGACCTAGAAGAGCGAGAACGAGTGTTGAAATCATCCGGTCCTGCAAAGGTTCGGGGGCGGTTTCAAGAACTGCTGAAACCCACGCCTTGGCACCAGTCATACGATTCATAGGAACGGTCATTCTGGGAGGGTAAGACAACGAGCTTTTTAAATTCATACATGATGGCTACATATATGAGGTGGACATAAAAGAATCGTACTCAGAAAATCAGCTCGATGCAAGCCCTCGATTATCGCAGGCGGCTCGGAGAGCGAATTCGCAAACTCAGAGATAAGAAGGGGTGGTCGCAGGAAGAATTTGCCGATTCATGCGAGGTCAATCGCAGCTATATGGGAAGGATCGAGCGCGGCGAACTTAACCTGACCCTGGACACGGTTAAGAAGGTTGCAGAAGGATTGGGCATCAGCGTGTCGACACTGCTGAAGGGAATCCTATAGACACACAACAACTCAATGCGGATTGGAGCGACAAGGAGGCCTTGGCTTGTTTTCGAATGCCCGGTGGATTCACAATCACCGGCCGGACAACCAGCATCCGAAACGTTTTTGTTGCCGCCATTATTCCAGTCATTCGTCCCACGGTCGATGAGATAAAAGCAGTCCTCAATTTACTAGCGCTCGACCCGCGTGACTTGAGGTGCTGTTATTGTGGTGATCCTGCGACCGAGTGGGATCACCTTCGACCCCTCGTGAAGGATGGGAGGCCAACAGGATACCCATCTTCCATTCGCAATCTCGTGCCGTCGTGCGGTAAGTGCAACCAGTCAAAAGGCAAGAGTAATTGGAAAGTATGGATGCTGGGTGCTGCACCCCGGTCCCCTTCCGTGCGGAGAGTTCCTGATATCACCACGCGAATCGCGTGCTTAGAGCGATTTGAGGACTGGAGTAAGTGTGTTCCTCTGAATTTGGAAACGATGGTATCGAAAGAGCTATGGCAGCAATACTATGACCTGCAGGATGACATCCTTCAGAAGATGAAAGAGGCGCAAAAGATAGCAGCTCAGATCGCACGACAGATCAAGTCAGCTGAACTTGCCACCGAGCACCCCGAACGATAATGCTGAACGCCGTCGCTGGAAAAGCCAAGTGAGCTTTGCAGAGTGAGCGTCAGAACTCAGTTTCAAAGGATCCCGAGCGCCGTAGGCGCGACACAGTTCTTACGCGCATCCAAGGGGAACAGTTTCCGTGCCAGAAGTCACCATCAATAAAAATCGCAAGTCTGCGGCCCGGTATTACGATGTCTGGTTTTCCGGGCAGCGCCACGTCGCAAATTCTAAAGCTGCGGATCCCCCTCTTCCGCAGAGCCTTTTGAAATGTTTTTTCTGGTTCAGTCGCAGATGAGGAAACAGCACGCATCACCTCGCTGACTTGCTGCGACGTCCGTCTGGGAGCTGAGGTGACCGGGATTGTGCTCATGTGGGAGTCTGATTGTATGTTCTAGTCTGAAGCGTGAGGCGTCAAGTGCGATTTTCATGAGCAGGCTGCTCAACCTCCTCTGTCACTGTCCTTGAGGCTCCCTCGACTGCGCCCGGGATTTCGCCTGCGGTCTCATACGCCGGCAACCCGGCTAACTTCGATTGCGCTCTCACTCGTGCCTCGCTCGGAGTTCCGCTCAGAATCACAGTAGGCAGTCATGAATGGCTGCTCCGCGCTAGTCTGCGGGGTTGGACTGGAGGAAAACTTCGGGATAGAGGCGGGGGAGCGCCGGTGGGTTGGGGCGTGCTGTCTATGTTTGTAAGTGGCTGAAAATATTTTATAAATTCCCTAGCGGGAGAATTTTATTGACAAAGTAGTCTTGTTTGAGGTACTCTGGATCGTGCTGGGAGTAGCGCCAGCGAGGGCAGCAG
>DATEGH010000073.1:0-2239 GCA_035280185.1 Terriglobales bacterium | reverse complement strand
GTGCATCTGCCTCCCGGAGTTCCCCCACAACTCGGCTTGATGATTCCCGGAAAGCTTCAGCGGTTTGGGCGGCTCTTCGCCGTCATAGAGAATCTGATACAGAGGGATTTTGAGCGCGCTGGCCCACTTTTCCAGTGTTTCCACTCCTGGAATGGTATGACCGTTCTCAACGCGGGATACGTAAGGCTGCACCAGTCCCGTGGCCTCCGAGATTTCGACCTGGCTCAATTTTTTTGCTTCGCGAATTTCCCTCAATTTCTGACCGATCAACATACGGTCAGCCTACAACATCGAGATATAGATAGTAAATTAGGTAACTTCCCCGAAGGCCTTACCGCCGGAACAATTTCCGACGGCTGGCGAAGATTGTCCCCATGCAACACAGTACGCTCGCATTCACCAAACCCGACGTAAATGCGCCACGGGCGAGGTCTCGCATGGTTTCGTAATCGGCGAAGCAAGAAAGCAGAAGCAAAAAGGCGCGCATCATGGTGTTCCTTCCTTAATTTTCTTCTTTCGCTGGCTCACCGACCCGGGTCGAAGCGGCGCCCTGGCGCGGCGTGCGAATCAGTCGCGCAACTCGGGCGATCAGCATCGCCGCGGACAATGCCGCTGTTCCCCACAAGCAGTAGTAAACGACTTGGTTGACGATTTCTACAGCGTGCCTGAACTCTCCCGCCGCTGAATCAACCGCCGCAACCCAGCTCCCTGCCTTGATCAGGAAATACACAACCGCGAGCCCGCAGCCATGCACAATGACGCCGACAATCGCCCGAAAACGCATCCAATCGGGCCGCACTAGATTGATAGTCGCCCGCACGATTTCCACCACCGTCAACAACACGATCGGGAAGTACATCTGATACCAGATTGGTGTGAGCTTCAGAAAGGCCGCCGCCGGTCCCAGGACCAGAAACGGATAGCTCTGCACCTCGGTCAACCAGGCGAGCGCCACCGCCGACGCGATAATAATCGACACCGATTCGAAGCGTGAAATCCGCTGCGGACCCTCCACCGGCACGCTGATGTTTGTCGTCATCTTCAAATCAAATCGCAGGCCGCCACGCACGCCGCTCAGGTCCCAGCGGTCCGGATGCTTTGTCAGGTGCCGCTCCGCCAGCGAGAAAATCAGTGTCACCACGCCTGCTTGGATGAAAAGTTGCAGCAGGCACGTAGAAACGATGTCGTGGAAGCTGATCTTCTGCCCGCTCACTCCCAGCGCTATAAAGATCGTCGCGATGATCAAGTACGTGAGTCCCAGGTTGAAG
Source organism: Terriglobales bacterium (assembly GCA_035280185.1). Lineage (GTDB taxonomy): Bacteria > Acidobacteriota > Terriglobia > Terriglobales > Acidobacteriaceae > Angelobacter. Next base: position 971 of record DATEGH010000073.1, on the reverse strand, counting down.
GAAAGCACCTTGATGTAAAACGGATAGAGCACCGGGCCAATCAGTTGCCGTCCAAACGCGACCGTGCGACGGTCCTGCCGGTAGCTTGCCCCCAGCAACAGAGGGTTCCCACGCTGCTTCAGCACGGACTGCTGTTCCGCCTCTGTCAGGGGCCGGCCAAGCCCGTCCTCCCGCTCTTCCATCTCGCTGCGAATGTCTTCCGACAATTCGCTGATAATGTCATCGCGCTGCGCCTCGGGTAGTGCTCTTGCCACAGCTTTCAAGTAGCGATCCACTAAGTCCATAACGTACTCCTTGCGTTCTTCACAGCATTCCGTTCAGGGAAGAATTGATGCTTTGCCACTCCGCGAGCAGTTGTTTCAGGATCACTTTGCCGTCCGCGGAGAGCCGGTAAAACCGCTTGTTGCGCTTCTCTTCCTCGCGCCATTCGCTGAGCAGCAACCCCTGGCTTTCCAGGCGGCGCAGCAACGGATACAGCGTGCCTTCGTCAATGACCATACCTTGTTCCTCAAGTGTCTTGCGCAGCGTGTAGCCGTAATGCTCCTTGCGCAGCCCTGCGAGGACGGCCAGCACCAGCGAGCCGCGGCGCAGTTCCAGTCGGAGGTTTTCAAACAGGTCGTGGTTGTTTGTACCAGGCGTCATATAGTGTACGCCACACACTGTACGGCGCACAGTATGGGTTGTCAAGTACTTTTTTCAACTTTTTTTAGGCGGCCCTTTTCGGCCTTCCGGGAGGAATCTATGAGCCGCCCCTTGCGCGGGCTTCGAATGGACAGGGCGGCATCTTCTCGATGCGGTGTGGTGGCCTACCCGCCGCTGGCAGCCGCTGCTTAAGCCTTGAAGTGGCGGGTCTTTAGAGCCGTGCTTTTTTTCTTTCCACCCAGATTGCCGGTGTGGGTATGAATAACCGAAAGTAGCAAGGGTTCAGCCACCTTATCGCGGTCGCGATTCCGGCGGCACAAGATTGTTTG
>DATEGH010000072.1:0-7581 GCA_035280185.1 Terriglobales bacterium | reverse complement strand
ACCGTAAGCTCCTGAGATGGAGTTGTTCGTGAACGGGCCAGTCTGCCCAAAAGCGTATCCCGTGCCAACGACTCCGGTGTCCGTCTCAATTACTTGCACGCCATTGATGGTTGGATAGATCGCAAAGCTAAACGGGCCGCTGGAGGTTTGCAGCGTCAGCGCGCCGCGAACTCCTGAAATGGAGTAGGTGCTGGTATTAAAAATGCTGATTCCGATCAGCGGGTTGGAGTTCAGTTCTGAAAGATCTTCCGTGCCGCTCGTTATGGTTCCCGCGCCATCGGCGTTCAGAACGCCGCCCGCCGCAAAGGGCAGACCCGCGGTGGTATCAACTCCTGCTACCGTGAACGCAAACGGCCCGGCGACAGAAGCGTTGCTCAGACTGCCGGGTTGCCGAAACGCTTCACCCGCAAGCTGTGCGCCTGTTGTCGTATCCGTTTCGACCATTTTTATATGGTTCGCATCGACTACATAAGCCGCAAAGCTGACCGTACCTGCGGCGGTCGTAATGTCGAGAGTCGAACGGCCATTCGAGCCCACGGCAAGCGCTCCGCCGGTGACCGGCACATCCGTAGAAATGCTGCCATTGTCCGCCGAGTCAACCACTCCGCTGCTCACGGCGCCGGTGTTGTCCGTTGTCACTGAGCCAACTGACGCAAACGGCGCGCCCACGCCGTCCACTCCGCTCAGGTTGAAAGCCAAGCTGCCGGCCAGCGCCGCAGTCGAAAACGCGCTGGAGGTCTGGAGGTCCATGGTGCCGCTCCCCGTGCCATTCGGGTCAAAGCGCGTCACCAGCGCCCGCTGCGCATTAATAATGACGAATGCCAGCCTGAAATTTCCCGCCGTGCTGTTCAAAGCAGCAACGCCTCGTCCATCCGGCTGGACCGAGTAAGTTCCCGTGAACGATTGATTTGTGATCGGCTGCGGTACGCCGCTTGAGCCGTTCTGGTTGATATCCATTACGCCGCTGGTGATGTGACCGGCGCCGTCAGCCTGCAGCGAGCCGGCCACGCCAAAGAACCCGTTGAGGTCATTGCCGGAAAAGAGAAAGGCGTACGATCCGCTGAAGTTTGCCGCCGTGAAGCCGCCTTTCGGTGTCGGCCGGCTGGAGCCTCCGCCGCAGCCAATGAAAATTGAGAGAAGTCCTATGAGAGGAAAAGAAAGCAAGTACTTGCGTGCAGGCATGACATACCCCGGCTTAATTCAAAATGAAATGACAGCGCTGGACTGGAAAGTTCCAGCAGGTTGAACCCCTGATCATGACGAATGTTGCTCTCAAACATTCTCCGGCCATCCCCGGGCAACATCAAGCCGTCAGTCTTCGCTGGACGTATCGTCAGATACTGCACTTCCGGAGAAGCAGCTCGGCTCCCTGCAGCCAGAAGCATCGTCCTGGGTTTTCCCCTCACACACCCGCTCCAGATGCGAACCGTAGGCCGCAAGCCAGACGTCAAAGGCCGAATTTTGTTTTTCTCCCGTCATACCTGCCATCAGAGCCAGGGCTTTCCACACCAGAGTAGGCGATCGAGCACCAGCATGAAGTGATCTATCAATATGAACCCGTGCCGCGCCCAAAGGTCTATAAGAAGTGTTTCAGGAGGTCAAGAAGAGTAAACATTAGAAGAGTGCGCTTCGGGACTAACGGGGAATCCCGAATCAGCGGCAACGAGTAACAGGGCTGCGCTTCAGCGCTGCCGAAGATCTCTCTCTAAATTCCGTGCTTTTAGCTTCTGAGAAATTTCAAAACGCGCACGAGCGGTCACCTGAACCAGATCGACCACACCGTATCCACCGTCGCATGTGTAATCGAAGATGCCACCAGACGGCGTTCGGCCAGCCACGCCCGCCCGTAAAACACGCCCGCGATTGTCGCCAGCAGTACATAATGCCAGTTGAAGACCGCCCCTTTGTTGAAATGCGAAAGCCCAAAAAGAATTGACGCAAGTCCAAGCGCCCTTGCTTTACCCAGATGGCGCTCAAGCAGGTTTTGCGCCAGCCCTCGAAAGAACAACTCTTCCGGAAGCGCAACCAGGAAGAATGTGAAAATCCAGGCTGCGGGAAATTCCTGACCTTGCGCTGCCCGTCCGTGCCAGCTAATGAACTTCAGCAGGAAGCCCAGCGTCAGCACGATCGGTGCATAAAAGGCAAACTCGCGCAGCCCATGCTTCAGGTCGCTCCACTTTGGCCGAAGGCAATAGCCCACGCCGCCAATCGGCTTCACCACCAGATATCCATAGAGCGCGATATTGGCCATCATCATCTTGGGAAAGCCGCCCAGCCCCGGAGGCCACGGTGGAATACCTGCCACCCGGAACGGCCACGCCGTGTTCAGCAGACCCAGATCAATCAGCAGCCCGACTCCGGCCAGGACGAACAAATCCGCCAGATTGGCCGGTCTCGACCAGAATTCCAGTGCGGCCGCAACGACGATCGGAATCAGCACCAGCGCGAGCCCCATCTGCCATTGCAGCCCCGGACGCGGCGCTTCAAGAATGAAATAAGGCAACGCCAGCAAGGCCGCCGCGCTGATCCGCGCCCACGGCGCCTGCAGCAACTCACGAATTTTACCGGCAACGCCGAACCCGAAGAACCAGTACGGCGCAAACAGCACGGCAAAGCTAAAAAAGGTGGAAACCGGATAGTCAGCCCACGCTCCGAGCTGAAAATGTCGAGCAATGAACCAGAATGCCGCCAGCAGAACAACGTACAGAACCAACGCCGGCTTCAGGTGGCTGGACGAGACAGCGGGTCGGGTTTGTCCACCGGCAGACATGGCCACAGTATGGCCAGATTACCGTCACAAGCAAATGTGCTCAAATCTTAGCGCAACATATAGCCCTTCGAGGAATAGCGCTCGTTTTCCCGCCCCGCAGCCGCTCTGGTTTTTATATAATGGTGTGACAAGTCCCCCGATTTTTCCTGGAGAGATTTTCCTCACATGATTCGTTTTTTGCAGAGCGGCAATAAGGTCGCGAAATATTTGCTGGGTGGATTCCTGTTGCTGCTCACCGCCAGCATGGTCACCTATCTGATTCCCGGCTTCATGGGCGATACCGGCGTCACCCGCGGCGGCGTTGTGGCGACGGTCGGCGGGCAGGAAGTCCTTAGCCAGGATGTCACCCGCGCCGTGCAGTCCCAGATGCGCGCCCAGCGCTACCCCGAAGCGCTGATGCCGTTCCTCACCCAGCAGGTGCTGCAACGGCTGATCCAGGGCGCCGAACTTCGTTACGAAGCCAGGCGGATGGGCTTCCGCGTCTCTGACGACGAAGTCCGCGATGAACTGCGCAACGGACAGTACAAGGAAGTTTTCTTCCCCGCCGGCAACTGGATCGGACAGCAGCGTTATGAAGAGCTGCTGCGGGAAAACAACACCAGTGTGGATGAGTTCGAAAGCAGCGTGCGCGATGGACTTTTGACCCGCAAGCTGCTCAGCGCCATCAGCGCCGACGTAGCCGTGAGTCCCGCTGAACTCGAGCAGGCTTATAAAGACCAGAACACGAAGGTCAAATTCCAGTACGCGGTGCTGAGCCGGGACGACGTCGCCAAGCAGATCAAGACGACTGATGCTGAACTGAAGGCTTATTACGACGCCAACAAGGCCCACTATCAGAACTCTATTCCGGAGAAGCGCCAGGTCCGCTACTTCGTCATCAATGAAAAAGACGCTGAGAACAAAGTCACGGTAACGCCCTCAGACCTCGAGCGCTATTACAGCGCCAACCAGCAGCAGTATCGCACGCCGGAACGCGCCAAAGTCCGTCACATCCTCATTAAGACGCCCACGCCCGGTCCCGATGGCAAAGTCGACCAGAAGGCCGTGGATGCGGCGCGCGCCAAAGCCGAAGATCTTCTCAAGCAGATCAAGTCCGGAGCAAACTTCGCCGAGCTGGCCAAGAAGAACTCGCAGGACCCCGGAAGCGCGGCGCAGGGTGGCGAATTGGGCTGGATCGTGAAAGGCCAGACAGTTCCAGAATTTGAAAAGACGGCGTTTGCTCAGAGCCCCGGCCAGATCAGCGACGTTGTGCAGACCTCTTACGGTTTCCACATCATTCAGACGGAAGAAAAAGAGCAGGCGCACGAAAAGGCTCTCTCTGACGTGCGCTCCGAGATCGAGCCGGTCGTAAAACAGGAAAAGGCCAGCGCCGTGCTGACTCAGGAAGTCAATCAGGCCGAGGACATCGCCCGCAAGCAAGGGGTCGACAAGGCAGCAGCCTCAGTGGATGCGCATGTTGTGCAGAGCAATCCCATCTCGCACTCTGACTCACTGCCGGGGATTGGCACTTCGCCTGAACTGATGAACCAGATCTTTGCCGACAACGAGAAGTCCGGCCCAGACACAGCCAACACCAACACCGGCTATGTGATCTTCGAAGTTACAAAGATTATCCCGCCGCAATCGCCGACCTTCGACCAGATCAAAGACAAAGTCACCGCCGACTTCAAGAACGAGCGGACGAACGAATTGCTCGGCAAGAAAGCCCAGGAAATGGCAGACCGTGCTCACGCCGAGCATAATCTGGCCAAGGCTGCCAAAGAAGCCGGAGCGACAGTAAAGACCAGTGACATGGTGGGACGGAGTTCGCAGGTCCCCGACATCGGCTCTATGGCCGGCCCTGCCAACGTTGCTTTCACCATGAAACCCGGCGAGATCAGTGGTCCGCTGAACTTCGGCCAAAAGGAAGCCGTGATTTCGATCCTGGAAAGGCAGGAGTCTCCCGCAAGCGGTGAAGACTTTACCAAGGCAAGCGACCAACTGCGCGAGCAGCTTTTGCAACAGAAGCAGGAACAGGCCGTTCAGTTGTTCCTGGCCAATCTGCGCACGCGGCTGGAAAAAGAAGGCAAGCTCAAGCTGAACAAGTCGGAAATCGAAAACATAACCAGAGCTCGCGGCTAAGGCTGCATCATAACTGCTATGCCGTTTGAACGTTCCGCCGGCATCCTGCTGCATCCCACTTCTCTGCCTTCCAGCGGAGGAATCGGCGACCTCGGTCCGGAAGCATACAACTTTGCCGACTTCCTCGCGCGCTCCGGACTTGGTCTGTGGCAGGTGCTGCCGCTTTCGCCGCCGGGGCTGGGAAACTCGCCATACTCGGCCATTTCCGCCTTCGCCGGCAACCCATTGCTCATCAGTCTGGATCGCCTGGCCGAGCGCGGCTGGATCGCGGGCGATCTGCTGAAGAAACAGCCCGGGTTCAAACTTCGCGTTGATTTCGAAGAGATCAAAGCGTTCAAGCTACCGCTCCTGCGCCAGGCCGCGCAGAACTTTCTTGAAGGCCGGGCCGGAGACCGCCGCCGCTTTGAGACGTTCAAGCGCGAGCAAGCATGGTGGCTGGAAGACTTTGTTCTGTTTGACGTGATGCGCCAGATCCACAAGGGCGCAACCTGGAGTTCCTGGGAATCCGGGTTGGCGCGCCGCGAAGACAAGGCGCTGCGCCAGTTCGGTCTGGAGTACCAACCGGAACTGGAAGCGGAACGTGCCATCCAGTTCGCCTTCTTCGAGCAGTGGCGTTCATTACGCGCCTATTGCCATCAGCGCGGCATCAGGATCGTTGGCGACGTCGCCATCTTCGTCAACTATGACAGCGCCGACGTCTGGCGCAATCCTCAAATCTTTTATCTTGGAGAAGATCTTCAACCCACCGTGGTTGCCGGCGTCCCGCCCGATGCCTTCAGCGAAACCGGACAGCGCTGGGGCAATCCCCTTTATCGCTGGGATGCCTGCCGCGCCCAGAACTACGACTGGTGGGTCCACCGCATGACGTGGGCGCTCGAAACCTGCGACATCATGCGCCTGGACCACTTCCGCGGATTCGAAAGCTATTGGGAGATTCCCGCATCCGAGCCCACGGCGGTGCACGGCCGCTGGGTGAAAGGGCCGGAGGACGATTTGTTCCGCGTGCTGCGGGAGCGCGTCGGCGATCTTCCTTTCATCGCCGAGGACCTCGGTTACATCACGCCGGAAGTCCATGCCTTACGCGATCGTCTCGGCATTCCCGGAATGAAAGTCTTGCAGTTCGGCTTCGGCGATCCTGGAGCGCACATTTATCTGCCGCACTGCTATCAATCTAACTGCGTGGTATATACAGGCACGCATGATAACGACACGACTCCAGGCTGGTGGGCCACCGTCAGCGAACATGAGCGGCAGCATGCGCTCGACTACTTCGGCAATCCCAAAGACGGTATGTACTGGGCCATGGTGCGCGCAGCTTTTTGTTCTGTTGCGCGAATGGCAATCGTCCCTCTTCAAGATGTGCTGGGTCTCGGCAGCGAAGCACGCATGAACACGCCCTCACGCAGTGACGGCAACTGGGGCTGGCGTTTCCAGCCAGGAGCACTCCAGAAGGATTTGGAGGGAAAACTCGCCGCTCTTTCGAGCGTGAGCGATCGCCATCCCAGGCGCTCAGATGCTGGCCAGAAGCGCGACCGGGAAGTGCGCGAAGAGTTCGCGGCATAGGAGCGTCCGGTTCGGCGTCACTCTCAGCCGTTCACCCGTGAATACGTTCTCAAGAAATTCCGCCGTGCGCGAAGGCACAGGAATTTCCGTGCTGTCCCAAATATCTCCCAGTGGTGGACGCAGCGCTCCTCCCGAGAGTTCGTAGCTGAAGCGCGGAACCGCCACAATTGCCACGTGGCCATTGTGTTCCCGCGCGAATGCCACCAGGTTTTCGCTTTTGGTGCCGGAGGGATGCAGCGGGGTGTATTTGCCAGCCTGGAAGAGTTCGCGCCGATCGCGGCGGAAACGAAGGGCCTGCATGGTGGTCCAGAGCTTAAGGCGCCCATCCTGGAATTCCTGAAGCAGTTCTGCACAGAACGAAACCAGGTCGCCGGATTCCGCCCGGCGATCGAGTTCCGTAAGAAACTGCTGCCGGATTCTGTAATCCACCGGACGCCTGTTGTCCGGATCTACCAGGCTGAAGTCCCACAGCTCTGTGCCTTGATAAATGTCCGGATTGCCCGGCGAGGTAATCATCAACAGGCGCTGCGCCAGTGAATTGATTGCGCCGAAGAATGTCACAAGCCGAACGAATGCCTGAATTTGTTGCAGGAACGAGTTCTGCCGTGTGCGCGTTCCCGGCATGAGGACCTTCTCTATGAAGTGCATAAGCGCTTCAACGTAAGCAGGATCATCGTTGATCCAGCTTAGATTGACCTTGGCTTCGTGCACCGCCTTACTCATGTACTGCTTGATCCGTTCGATATACGCTTGCCTCGTTTCGGGCGTGTCCAAATCGAACGGCCACGTTCCCACTAACGTCTGGTACAGCAGATACTCCTCATTCAAACTTGGGACCGTGCGACCGTCGGCCAGCAGCCGCTTGCGCGAGCGGTTCGCCTTTCGCCAACGGAACACCTGGCTGCTCCACAGCTTCGGCATCTCCGAAAGTACATCCAGTCTCGCGCGTACATCTTCGCTTCGTTTCGTGTCATGGGTTGAGGTGGCCAGCATTGAGAACGGCCAATGGGCTGCTCGCTGAAGATTTGTTTCATGGAACTCGTCCACTGAGATGCCAAACTGTTTGGGCGATCCGCCAACCTCATTGACAGAAACAAAACGGTTGTAAACATAGGAAGCGGTGTCTT
>DATEGH010000071.1:0-6809 GCA_035280185.1 Terriglobales bacterium | reverse complement strand
GCGGAAACGAAAGGAGCCAGGTGGGGTCTCCGCGTCTCCCAATGGTTCTCCGTTGTTATGTATGTGCGGGAGAGGGCGGAATCGTTTCAATCGGGAACCAAATTTTTTCAATAGTAGGAAGAGATATGAAGTCCAGAATTGCCAAAATTGCCAAAGATTGAAAATTGAAAATCTCAGAAACCGGGCTCTCGGGCTGTTCAATTTGGACTTTTTGGCAATTTTCGGCGATTCCGGCGATTGGGGTCTTCATTCCTGTCTTAACGCTTTCAGCGGGTCAATGCGGCTGGCGCGGCGCGCAGGAGCAAAGCTTGCCGCCAGAGCCGCAGCCACCAGCACCCCAATCATAAGAACAAAGCTGGCTGGATCGGTTTTTTGCACTCCTTCCACCAGCCGTTCCAGGACAGTTGTTGCGGCGGCCGCCCCCAATGCGCCGAGCACCACACCCGCAACAATCATTCGCAAACTTTGTCTCATCACCAGCCGCACAACGCGATTCGGGTTTGCGCCCAGCGCGATGCGAATCCCAATCTCCGGCACGCGCTGGTTCGTGAGATATGCCAGAACACCGTAGATGCCGGTGCAAGCCAGCAACAACGCGATCGCGGCAAACAGCCCGAACAGCGCAAACAGGAACCGCTGGCGCGCGATGGAGCGGGACGCAAGTTGCTCCATGGTGCGGACCTGATAAATCACCTGGTCGCCGGTTGCGCCTCGAACCGCTTGCCGCAAGACCGGAAGCACGCTTAGAGGCTCGACTTTGGTTCTTACTGCAATGGACATCAGCTCCGACCACCGCCGAACCCATTGGTCCGGTACCTGGCCAAATGGATAATAGAGCTGGGTTCGAATTTGCGCTTGATCATCGCTCGCGAGTCCCCAATAGCGCACATGGCCCACTACCCCGACGACCGTCCAGGGATCGTGGTCCAATGGAGGATCAAGCCAGATGGGCTTTCCCAGAGGATCTTCTCCGGGAAAGGCCTTCCGGGCCATAACGTCATCAATTACGGCGACGCGGGCTGAGTTAAGGCGATCTTGTTCGGTGAAGAACCGGCCCTCCCGCAACGGGATTCGCATTACCTTCAGGTAATCCGGCGTCACGCTATTGGCAAGGACGGTTGGCTGGCTCGGATCAGACGGTGAAATTCCTGACTTCGTCGAATAGCCAATGGGATTGCTTCCTTCGCGCATGGGAACGGTGTCAACCAGGGTGGCCGCTTCCACACCCGGGACCTCGCGGGCCGATGCAAGAACCTTGTCCCAGGCTGCGCGGGTCGCGGCCGGATCCTTGAGCGTGGAAGGCGCGAGCGCCATTCGACCTGTGAAGACGGTGTGGATGTCGATGCCAGGATCAAGCGCCGAAAGGCGCAGCAAAGTGCGAGCAAGCATTCCCGCCGAGACCAGCAGAACCACAGCGAGAGCCAATTCAGAGACTACATAGCTGCTGTGCATGCGACGTGAAGTCCCTGCCAGCGTGCGAGCGCCTGCCCGCAGCGCTTGTTCTAGATTGCGAACTGGCACGCGCAGAGCCGGCGCCAAGCCAAACAGGATCCCGCTCAGCAGCGATACGCCAAATCCAAAGAGCATGACGTGCCAATCCAGGTGCGCTTCACCAGCCCGGGGAAGTCCACCCGGCCAGAATGTGATAAATGGACCAAGAGCAAAGAAAGCAAGAAAGACTCCCAATCCTCCGCCCAGCAGCCCAAGCACTGCGCTTTCTGTGAGGGATTGCCGGACAACCCGTGCCCGGCTTGCGCCGAGCGCCACACGAATCGCGAGTTCGCGCTCACGCGAAACCGCCCGTGCCAACAGCAGGCTGGCTACATTCACACATGCAATCAGCAGCACCAGCGTTACCGCTCCGAAGAGCAGCCACAGCGTAGACCGAGTGTTGTTGGCAAAACCGGGCAGCGAGTCTCCGACTTCAGGACGGAGCGGATCGGCGATGAAGGTACGTTCCTTGTTCGAGTCAGGATATTGTCGTGCCAAGCGAGTGCCGATGACTGAGAGCTGCGTGCGGGCGTCGTTCAGGCTCGTTCCAGGGTGGAGTTTCGCCCAGACGACTACGCCATGGCGATCGCGCCTTGCGAGAAATGGAGCGGTATCCTGGCCGAGCGGCGTGAACAATCCGGTCTCGCCTTCGAGTTCCAATCCACCTTCCAGCGCGAAGCCGGGCGGCGCGATGCCGACGATGGTATAGCTCTTTTGGTCGAAGTTGACTGACTTGCCCACGGCATTCTCGTCTCCTCCAAAGAGACGCTGCCATACGCCATAACCGAGGATGGCCACTGGCGGCGCGCCCGCCCGGTCCTCTTCCGGAAGAAAGGCACGGCCTCGTGCCATCCGAACCCCGAGCAGCGGAAATACATCCGCCGAGACATCATAGGCGTCCACAAATTCAGCGTTCTTGGCTGTGCTAACAGTTCCGCCGTTATAGAGAAACCCCATGAGGTCGAGCCCACTGACTTCGCGCTTGCAGTCGGCGTAGTTGGGATACGCAAAAGCCCAGAGATCGCCAAGCCGGGTTGAATAGTCGGTTTTCTCCTGCAACACGAGCAACCGGTCAGCGTTGGCATACGGTAACGGCTTTAACAGCACGCCATTGATCAAGGTGAATACCAGGGTGGTGGCTCCTGTGCCCAAAGCGAGTGTCAGCAGCGCGACAATGGCAAAACCAGGCTTCTGCCACAAAGCGCGAAGGGCGAACCCCACGTCTTGTATCAGGTCTTCAAGCCAGCGCGTACCCCGGGCCTCACGGCATTCTTCTTTCACCCACTCGGCGCCACCCAGCCCGATCAGCGCCTGGCGATGAGCTTCCGCGGGAGTGTAACCGCGCTCGATTAGGTCGTGGGTATGCTGCTCGATGTGGAAGCGCATTTCTTTTTCCAGTCGAGCGTCCATCTGGCTGCGATTGAGGAGCCGCCAAAGCCAGTTCATTCCGCGCCTCCTTCGGACAGCTTCAGCACCAGATTCACCGCTGCGGTCAGCCGCTCCCAGGTTGCCGTCTCATTCTCTAGTTGGGAACGCCCTTTGCGAGTGAGCGAGTAGAACTTGGCTTCCCGGCCGGCTTGGGTCGAGTTCCACTCGGATTTGAGAAGGCCGCGGTACTCGAGCCGATGCAGTGCGGGATAGAGCGAGCCCTGCGGGACCTGAACCTGATCGCGCGAGACCTGCTGCAATCTCTGCGCGATTGCGTAGCCGTGAATGGGACCCAAGGCCGCAACTTTCAGGATCAGTAGATCCAGGGTGCCCTGCGGGAGATCAAGCCGCTCATCCATCTGTATACCTCGACCTTCTGCATATCTGAGCAAGAAAGAGGCCAAGGCTGTTGGTTAGGGTATCCCGCTGAAACAGAGGAGCTTAGCGTGGCCTGATTCTCGGAGCGCCTTCTGCCTGGTGTTCGTTTCCGCGCAGAGCCATCCAGATCCGCACGGCTGAGGAAAGCTATTATTATGAGATTTCTTGGAGCATGCCGCTCATTTCAGAGAGCGCATGCCGGTTGCCAGTACGCTTTGCAGCTTCAATTCCTTTTTCCAGCATGGTTCTGGCCTCGGAAGTCCGGCTGGCACGTTCGAGCGTCTGCGCTGCCATGAAATATCCGTTGGCGTAGTCCGGGTGCAGTTCGAGAAGGCGGGAAAACTCGCTGAGAGCTTCTTCTGTCCGCCCGGCTTTGGCGTACTCCATGGCCAAGCCATAGCGGGCGAAGGCGTCACTTGGATTGAGCTCAAGAAATTGGGCGAGCATTTGCAGCCGGTTCATCTCTTCCATGGCTGGAAAAATTCTACACAATCCACAGGGTTTGGAAATAAGATGTGCGTGCGATGGCCTGTCCGTTTTTCTTTCCTACCCGGCGTACGTCCGATGTCCAGTGGAATTTTCCAGCGCGGTTGCCGCTCGGAGCCGGGTTCTGCGGAACTTGCAGGGCCAGCCGTGATGATGTGGTTCTCCCTTCGGATACTGAGCTGCGCGATTTTTGCAATCTCGGCTATGCCGGCCAATGCTCAAGGATGCCGGCGAAGCGCCGAGCGGATTGCGTGCGGTTCGCCATCGCGCAAGACCAGGGCGCGCTCATTCTGATGCACTTTGTTTTGGAGCGCGATCACGCTCCGGTGGAGTGGGGAACGCTGGAATTCGATGCGGCCGCTCAGAGATGGAATGTGCCAACGGAAGATCCAGTGTTGCAGCGGCAAGCCGAATGTTACCTGAGCATATACCTGCTAAGGAAGCCGCGAGAATTCGCACTAACGCGATCCTGAACGGTTTTGCTCAAGCGCAGTGCCTTCTACACTCCCTTCGAAAGTGAACCCGTCGCCCAACAAGACTGTAGTATTAATGACATAACCATGACAACGAATCGCAATGACGGGCACCTCACCGCGCCCAGGACGGTGCGGCAATCACAATCGCAAATGGCTGAGGTAGTGCTGCCTAACGATGCCAATCCTTTAGGCAATCTTCTCGGCGGCAAACTGATGCACTTGATTGATATTGCCGGAGCGCTCGCGGGACACCGCCACTCTCGCAGCTATGTGGTGACCGCTTCTATGGACCACATTGATTTTCTGCTGCCGGTACACATCGGAGATCTGCTGATCTTGAAATCGTCCATCAATCGCGCCTTCAATACGTCGATGGAAGTGGGCGTGAAGTGCTGGGTGGAAAACTACATCGCCGGCACCACGCGTCACGTAGCTTCTGCTTATCTCACTTTTGTCGCCGTGGACCAGCATGGACGACGGCACACAGTTCCGCCTGTGGTTCCCGAAACTGAAGAAGAAAAGCGCCGCTACGAAGATGCGGGGCGAAGACGAAGAGCACGAGAAGAAGAGCGGGAACGGCGAAGCAGATCAGCAATCGGGTGACCATCGCCGAGATCGCCGACATCGCGCGTAATCGCCGTGATCGGCGGATTGGTGATCCGACTTTACGATGGCCAGATCACCGCACTCTTTCTCTCCCTCTGCCGTATAATCGAGATTTAGTCATGGCCCACGGACATCCACATGCAGCGCCGCCTCCGGGCCCTTCCCCTCTTCCTGGCGTGAAGAACATCGTTGCCGTGGGATCGGGCAAGGGCGGAGTAGGGAAGACCACGATCGCGGTGAACCTCGCGCTCGCGCTCTCAAAGATGGGCAACCGCGTTGGGTTGCTCGACGCCGATGTTTATGGACCGAACGTTCCTCTAATGACGAACGTCAGCCAGCAGCCGCGCGTTTTGGGCGAGAACCGCATTGAGCCGCTACAGAATTACGGAATCAGAATCATTTCTGTCGGATTTCTGAATCCCGGAGACAAGCCTCTGGTTTGGCGCGGCCCCATGCTGCACTCCATTATTCGGCAGTTTCTTCAGCAGGTGGAGTGGGGCGAGCTGGACTATCTGATTGTGGATCTTCCTCCCGGCACAGGCGATGTCGTGATTTCGCTCTTTCAGACCGTTCCTCTCACCGGGGCTGTCGTGGTCTCCACCCCCTCTGACGTTTCACTCCAGGATGGTCGAAAGGCAATCGAGATGTTCCGCACCGCCCGAGTGGATGTCCTCGGGTTGGTCGAGAACATGAGCCACCTGGTTTGCCCGCATTGCCACCATGAAATTGACGTTTTCTCGAAAGGCGGAGTCGCCAGGACCGCGCAGCAATTCGGGGTGCCATTCCTGGGCTCGATTGAACTTGATCCTGATATCCGCAAGGGAGGCGACACGGGAAAACCTGCCGTGCTGGAGGGCGAAGATTCTCCTCATGCGAAATCGTTCTTTGATTTCGCGCGCGCCGTCACGGCCCGTGTTGAAGAAGTGAGCCGCACCGCGCCAGGGAATGTGATTCAGGTGCAATGAAGAGCAGTTAGCAATTGGCACTTGGCAAAGCCACACTTATATAGAGACTCTTGCTCCTGAGCTACGAATATAGAGACTCTTGCTCCTGAGCTACGAATCGCTTCGATCAGGAGCCGAGGTGCTCTTCAATCCTTGACAGTACCTCACTAAAATTCCATAATTTAAGGTGTCAGGCCGCTGGTCTGACGCATCTAAATAGATGCAAACAAAAGATTTACTAGTTCCACGATGCCGAATCCCGGACAAGTCGGTCCGCGTGAGCGCGAGATCCTCACCGCCATCATTGAGACGTATATCTCTACAGGCGAGCCGGTGGGATCGCGTACTCTTTCGCGCGTTAACAAGGATGGCCTGAGTCCCGCCACCATCCGCAACGTCATGGCCGATTTGGTGGATGCCGGCTTTCTGGACCAGCCGCATACGTCAGCAGGAAGAGTCCCCACGGCGCAAGCGTATCGCTACTACGTCGATCAGATTTCCGGGAAAGCAATGCTTTCGCCAGAAGACCAGTCCCTCATCTCAAACACTCTTCAGGATACGGTGGACCTTCAGCAATTTTTGGAGCGTACTTCTCACGTTTTGTCGCTGGTTTCAAGCGGAGTGGGCGTAGCAATCGGCAAGACGGGTCCGCAGAATGCACTGGAGCACGTTCACTTTTCGCGGCAATCGGCTAACAAGGTTCTGGCTGTGGTGGTGACGAAGTCAGGCATGGTGCATGACCGCATGATGCGCATGGAGCAGGACCTCACTCAGACTGACCTCGACACCGCAGCAAACTACATTAACGCAAATTTCCGCGGCTGGACCCTGGACAAGGTGAAAGCTGAGATCGCAAGGCGTATCGAGCAGGAGCGCAGCGAATATGACCGCCTGATGCAGAGCTTGAAAGAGCTTTACAAGAGCGGAGCTCTTGGCGGGAATGAGCCTCCGGCAAACATATTCGTGGAAGGCGTATCCAATCTCATAGGTAAAGAGGAAG